>NZ_JBJGYV010000026.1:0-68885 GCF_054050175.1 Geodermatophilus sp. SYSU D00697 | reverse complement strand
CGCCCGCGCCTGGACCGCGATCATCTGGCGCTGCTGGCACGACCGCGTTCCCTACGACCCGGACCGCCACGGCGCCCTCACCCGATACCTCGGTCAGGGAACCGCGGCGGCGGCTTGACACAGGGCTGCTCAGTCGGGGACGTTGCCCGGGCGCACGATGCCGTCGTCGCGCTGGGCGTCGTCGTCGGTGGTGAGGGTGGTGTCCTGCTCGCCGCCGTCCGCGCGGTCCTCGCCGGGGACGCCGTCGACCATGTTCGAGTTCGTGGGACCGTTCGTGGTGTCGGGGGACTCGCGGTAGCCGGTGTGGTCGGACTCGCTCATCAGATGTCCCTGCCTCCTGCTCGCTGGGTCGGGTTCGGGACCTCGCCGGACGGCCCGTCCGTCCGGGCGCGGGCGACGTCGCTGTCCGCGCGGGCCGGCAGGTCGTCGCCCGCCGCGGCGTCCCGCTCGAGCGCGTCGTCGCGGGTCAGCGGCACGTCCTCGAACGAGGACCCGGTGTCGCTGTTGTCGCCGGTGCCCGACGCGGTGGGGATGTCCTGCTGGATCCGGTCACTGCCCTGCGGATCGGTCACGGGAGCCTCCTGGGGACCTCGTCGTCCCCCGGCCCATGCCCGGTGACCCGACCCTGAAACGGCCGACGGCCGCCGGTGCTGAGGGACCGGAACGGCCACCCTCCCGGGGCCCGCGGCGAGCCTGCGAGGCGTGGGGAGGAGGGCGGCCCCCTGCAGGGTCCCGCCGCGAGCCCGCGAGTGGGGGGCAGGGGGTCCTCTCAGAAGGCCGCCTCGTCGACCTCCATCAGCGCGTTGTCGGTGTGCTCGACGACGACCCGCTCCGCGGCCAGCCGCGGCAGCACCTGGGTGCAGAAGAAGCGGGTGGCGGCGAGCTTGCCCTCGTAGAAGTGCCGGTCCCGCTCACCGACCTCGCCGGCCAGCGCGGCGAGCGCGACCTCGGACTGGCGCACCAGCAGCCACCCGGTGACCAGGTCGCCGACTGCCAGGAGCAGCCGAGAGGTGTTCTGGCCGACCTTGTACAGGCTCGCCGGGTCGTGCTGGGCGGCGGTGAGGTGCCCGAACACCGCCGTCAGCATGGCCTGGACCTCGCCCAGGGCGGTGCCCAGCAGCGCCCGCTCCTCCTTGAGCCGGCCGTTGCCGGCCTCGGCCTCGACCGTGGCCTGGATCTGCGTGGCCAGCCAGGTCAGCGCGACGCCGCCGTCCTTCACGACCTTGCGGAAGAAGAAGTCCTGGCCCTGGATCGCCGTGGTGCCCTCGTAGAGCGTGTCGATCTTGGAGTCCCGGATGTACTGCTCGATCGGGTGGTCCTGCAGGTAGCCCGAGCCGCCGAGGGTCTGCAGGGACTCGCTGGTGAGCAGGTGGGTGGCGCGCTCGGAGCCGAAGCCCTTGACGATCGGCAGCAGCAGGTCGTTGACGCGGGCGGCCAGCCGGGCGGCGTCGGCGTCGCCGTCGGCCTCGGCCTGCAGGGCCCGGTCGCGGCAGCTCGCGGTGTACAGGTACAGCGCGCGCATGCCCTCGACGTAGGCCTTCTGCAGCATCAGCGAGCGGCGCACGTCCGGGTGGTGGGTGATGGTCACCCGGGGCGCGTCCTTGCTGGTGGCGGTCAGGTCGGCGCCCTGCACGCGGGTCTTCGCGTAGTCCAGCGCGACCTGGTAGCCCGCCGACAGGGTGGCGATCGCCTTGGTGCCGACGAACATCCGCGCGTACTCGATGATCCGGAACATCTGCGCGATGCCGTCGTGCACGTCGCCGACCAGCCAGCCCTGCGCCGGCACCGGGCCGTCGCCGAAGGTCACCTCGCAGGTCGTGGAGACCTTCAGGCCCATCTTCTTCTCGACGTTGGTGACGTACACGCCGTTGCGCTCGCCGAGCTCGCCGGTCGCGAGGTCGACGTGGAACTTGGGGACGACGAACAGCGACAGCCCCTTGGTGCCCGGCCCCGCTCCCTCGGGCCGGGCCAGCACCAGGTGGACGATGTTGTCGGACAGGTCGTGCTCGGCCGAGGTGATGAACCGCTTCACGCCACTGATGTGCCAGGAGCCGTCGGGCTGCGCGACGGCCCTGGTCCGGCCGGCGCCCACGTCGGAGCCGGCGTCGGGCTCGGTGAGCACCATGGTGGCGCCCCAGCGCTTCTCGACCATCAGCTCGGCCAGGCGCTTCTGGTCGGGGGTGCCGAGCTCGTACAGCGTCGCGCCGAACGTCGGGCCCGAGCCGTACATGAAGACGGCGGGGTTGGCGCCCAGGACCATCTCGTAGGCCGCCCACCGCAGCGCCACGGGAGCGCCGAAGCCGCCGAGCTCGTCGGGGAGGTCCAGGCGGAACCACTCGCCGTCCTGCAGGGCCCGGAAGGACCGCCGGAAGCTCTCCGGCAGCGTCACCGAGTGCGTGGCGGGGTCGAACACCGGCGGGTTGCGGTCGGCGTCCTCGAAGGAGGCGGCCAGCGGGCCCTCGGCCAGCCGGCGGATCTCGGCGAGCACCCCGCGCGCGGTCTCGGCGTCCATCTGCTCGAACGGGCCGGTGCCGAAGCGGTCCCGGGTGTCCAGGAACTCGAAGAGGTTGAACTCGAGGTCCCGCAGGTCAGCGGTGTAGTGGCTCATGGCGGATGGCTCCCGTGCTCCCGTGCCGGAGTGTGTGTACTCGCGGGTAACAAACGGTATTACCGGCGGGTAACCCGAGCAAGATCCCGCGCCGGGCCATCCCTCCGGGGAGGGTCCGGAACGCCGACGGGCCCGGGACCAGCGCGGTCCCGGGCCCGTCGGCGGTGCGGAGGGCTCAGCGGTTGCGGCGGCGGGCGCGCGTCACCAGGCCGGCCAGCCAGACCAGCAGTCCGCCGAGCGCGGCGGCGATGAGCAGGGCCACCACGAGCGGGGCCACGACGTTGCCGAACACCAGGCTGATCTCGACGGTCTGGGTGTTGAAGACGATGAACAGCACGAGGATCACGGTCACGAAGACCAGCAGCGCGAGCGCGAGGGTGCGGCTGATCGTCCGGCCCGCGGTGCGTGCCGCCGACGTCGTCCGGCCGGTCGCAGCGGGCGCCTGGCCGGACGTCGGAGCGGGCCCGGCCGCCGGGCCGGGGGAGCCGCCCAGGGAGCCGCCGGGGGTCGTCGGGCCGGTGCTCCCCGGGGACGGGTGGCTGGGGTCGGAGCCGGGAGCGGTCACGGGTCGAGTGTCCTGCTCACGGCCGGTCCGCGCACGGTCAGCGGTGCGCGTCGGGCTCGCTCTCGGCGGACGGGTAGCTCGGGCCGGCGATGCCGCTGGCCGGGCCCTCGTCGCGGCCGCCCTGCGACTCCGGGTCGGCCGGCGGGGCCACCTCGCCGCCCACGGGCTGGACGTCGCGCTCGTCGTCGGGCGTCGGCATGGTCACGCCCCCGAGTCTGCGACGGCGGTGCGCCGGCCGCGACCGGGCTCCCGCGTGCCGGGGTCCTGGTTGCCTCCCGGGGGATGGCGTGCCCAGACTGCGGCGCACCGCACCCCTCCCGACCTCAGGAGCTGCCCGTGACGCCCACCCCTCGCTCGTTCTCCGCCGAGGCGACCGCGCACGCGGCCCGCGCCGCCCGACTGGAGCTCGCCGCCGACCGGCACGAGGAGGTCGGCGTCTTCCTCGCGCAGATGTACGCCCTCATCGACCGGCTCGACGACGTCCCGCTCGGGGACACCCCGCCGGCGACCGCCTTCGACGCCCGCTGGGAGGCCTGACCCGTGGAGCCCTTCGAGCTGGACCTGACCACCGCGGCCGGGGAGATCGCGGCCGGCCGGCTCTCCCCGGTCGAGCTCACCGACTCCGTGCTGGCCCGCATCGAGGCCACCGAGCCGGCGATCACCGCGTTCGCCCACGTCTGCGCCGACCTCGCCCGCGAGCAGGCACGCGCGGCCGAGGAGGAGATCGCCGGGGGGCACCACCGCGGGCCGCTGCACGGCATCCCCCTGGGCGTGAAGGACCTGTACGACACCGCCGGCGTGCCGACGACGTCGAGCTCCCGGGTGCGCGCGGAGCACGTCCCCGACACCGACGCGGTCGCCGTCGAGCGGCTGCTCGCCGCCGGGATGGTGATGGTGGGCAAGACCCACACCCACGAGTTCGCCTACGGGGGACGCACGCACACGACGCGGAACCCGTGGGACCCCACCCGCATCCCCGGCGGCTCCAGCGGCGGCTCGGGCGCTGCCGTCGCCGCGGGCTCCTGCGTGGTCGGCCTGGGCACCGACACCGCCGGGTCCATCCGCATCCCGGCCAACCTCTGCGGCACCGTGGGGCTCAAGCCCACCTACGGGCGGACGTCGCGGCGCGGGGTGGCCTCGCTGTCGTGGTCCCTCGACCACGTCGGTCCGCTGGCCCGCAGCGTGCGCGACTGCGCCCACGTACTCGACGCCATCGCGGGGCACGACCCGCTGGACCCGGCCTCGGTCGACGTGCCGGTCCCGGGCTACGCGGCCGGCATCACCGGCGACGTGCGGGGGCTGCGGGTCGGCGTCCCCACGAACTACTTCTTCGAGCACGTCACCGAGGACGTCGAGGCGTCGGTGCGGACGGCGGTGGGCGTGCTCGAGGACCTGGGCGCGGAGCTCCGCGAGGTGACCATCCCCCATGCCGACCAGGTCCTCGGCGCGGAGTGGGCGATCGTCATGCCCGAGGCAGCGGCCTACCACCAGGAGTCCCTGCGGGCCGGCGCCGACCTGTACCGCCCCGAGACGCGCCTGCAGCTGGAGGCCGGCGAGCTCATCCTCGCGACCGACTACATCAGGGCCCTGCGGGTGCGCACGCTGATGAAGCGCGCCTGGGCGCAGCTGTTCGCCGACGTCGACGTCGTCGTCGCCCCGGTGCAGCCGTTCCCCGCGCCCGTGGTCGACCAGATGGACGTGACCTGGCCCGACGGCACGACCGAAGCGGTGGACCTGGCGATGGTGCGGCTCACCGCGCCGGCGAACCTGACCGGCCTGCCGGCCCTCGCGGTGCCCACCGGGTTCGACCCGGCCGGGCTGCCGATGGGCATGCAGCTGATCGGCCGGCCGTTCGACGAGGCCACGCTGCTCGACGCCGGCGCCGCCTACGAGGCCGCCACCGACGTCGTCGGCCGCATCGCGATGACGTGATCGCCCCTACTCGTCGAGGACCGGGCCGGCCTCGTGGTGGGGGTGGCCCTCGGTCCGCTCCCGCTGCTTCATCCGGGCCTCGAAGACGTGCCGGTCGCCGTCGGCGAGCTCCTGGCGCGCCCGCTCGTCGAAGGCGCGGAAGACCGACCAGTAGTTCGCGTCGTAGTCCTCGACGATCTGGAAGGTCCACCGGTCGGCGATGACGTTGCGGCCGACGAGGTCGCGGTCGAGGTCGTCGGCCAGCTCGGTGTGCCCGGCCTGCCGGAACAGCTCGACGGCGTCCTGCAGGAGCAGGTCGGCCTTCCCCGAGTGCTGGTGGAAGCCGTAGAGCTGGCCGCGGGCCTGCTCGATGGTCTCCAGGGCCTCGGAGAGCTTGCCGAGGCCCTCCACGGTGGTGTCGTCCAGCTCGGGCCGGCTGCGGTCGCTGCTCACCGCCTCATCCTGCGGGGCGGCGGGCGGCCCCGCCGGACGAGCCGCGGTGCGCTCCGGAGGGCCGCCCGGTGCTCAGCGCCCGGCGGTCGCCGCCTCGATGAGCCGCTCGGCGAGGGTGCGGCCGTGGGCGGCCGGGCCGTCGGGGCCCAGCAGGCCGCCGGAGAGGTACATGCCGTCGATGATCAGGTGCACCTGGGCCGCGAGGTCCTCACCCGCGCCGGGCACGACCTGGTCGGCCAGGCGCTCCAGGCGCGCGTGCAGCTCGAACTTGTAGTCCGCCGCCGCGCTCCGGGCCGGGTGCTGAGGGTCGTCGTACTCGCTGCTGACGTTCGTGAAGGGGCACCCGCGGAAGCCGGTGCGGGTCACGTCCCGCTCGACGGCGTCCACGACCGACAGCAGTGCGGCCTTCGGGTCGCCCTCCAGCCGCACCAGCTCGGCGTCGATGTAGGCCAGCACGGTGGCCGCCTTGCGGGCCAGGTAGGCGCCGACGAGGTCGTCCTTGCTCTTGAAGAGGCGGTAGACCGTCATCTTGCCCAGGCCGGTCTCGCGGACCAGCTCGTCCATCCCGACACTGCGGGAGCTGCGGGTGGCGAACAACCGCTCGGCGGTGTCCAGGACGATGGCCTGCCGCTCGGCCCGGCTCCGGCGCACGGGAGCCCTGTCATCCGTGGCGAGGGCGTCGTCGGCGGCGAGGGGGAGGGCGGCTGCGGTCACGCTCGGGATGCTGCCCCAGCCCGTGACGGATCAGTTCGCGGCACGCCGGTTTGCGTGCATGGTTGGTTGCAGTGAGTGACGAGAGGCGCCCGTGTAGGCCGGGACCCCGGGGATCGGTGGGACTCGTGTGACGATGCGTGACCGTCGAGCGACCACCGATCCCCCGTACGGGTCAGGCCCGGCGCACCCGGCGGGGGTTGGCCAGCAGCCGCGCCACGGGGACGGCCGAGGCCTGCTGGGCCTGCGACTCGTCGGCCTGACGCTCGGTCGGGGTCTCGTCGGCTACTCGCATATCGCGCTGCGTGTCCTCCATGCCACCCAGCGTCCCCCGCGCGCCGGGCCCGGAAACAGACCCGAGGCGGTGAGTTGAAGCCGAAACGCTGAGAGATCGGTCACTCCCCGTGTCCGCCGCGGCTCAGCGGAGCGCCGCGACCAGGGGGTCCCACGGGTCCAGCCGGGAGGGTTCCGCGGGCACGCTGAACCGGTCCACCAGTCCCGCGAACCGTGCCCTCACCTCCCGCCCGACGTCGGCGGGGACGGCGACGACGGCGAAGGTGCCCAGCACCTCGTCGTCCACCAGGTCGCGCATGGCCGTCCACCGGTCCTCGCGGCGCCCGACCGACAGGGCGTGCAGCTCGTCGGCGAGCGCACCCCAGCCGTGCAGCTCCAGCACCGGACGGTAGGCGGGCGTGCTGCCGTAGAAGGCGATCCGGGCACGGACGGCGTCGGCCGCGGCGGCCTGCTCCGCCTCGGTGGCGCCCGTGACGACGAAGCCGGGGAGGCAGACGGTGAGCTGCTCCCGGGACCGGCCGGCCGCGGCCAGGCCCTCCTCGAGGGCGGGCAGGGTCCGCTCGCGCAGGTACCGCGCGGTGGTGAAGGCGTGGGCGAGCAGGCCGTCGGCCACCTCCCCGGCCAGCCGGGTCATCGCGGGCCCGACCGCTGCCAGGTACACCGGTGGCCCGCCCCACTCGTGCGGTTCGGGGCTGAACACCGGCGTCATCAGGGTGTGCCGGTAGTGCTCGCCGCGGAAGTGCAGCCGGGTCCCCTCCTGCCAGGCCGACCAGATGGCCCGCAGCGCGGCGACGTACTCGCGCATGCGGGGCACCGGCGCGCTCCACGGCATGGAGAACCGCCGTTCCACGTGGGCGCGCACCTGGGTGCCCAGCCCCAGCACGAACCGCCCGCGGGTGGCGCGCTGCAGGTCGTGGGCCGTCCCGGCCACCGTCATCGGCGAGCGCGCGAAGGCGACCGCGATGGCCGTCCCGACCTGCAGCGCGGTGGTGGCCCGGCCGGCGAGGAGCAGCGGCAGGAACGGGTCGTGGTCGGTCTCGGAGGTCCAGACGCCGCCGTAGCCCCGCCGCTCCAGCTCCCGGGCGAGCTCGGGGACGTCGTCGAGGTCGGCGGTCAGCGTGGCGTCGAGCAGCACGGCACCGGAGCCTCCCGCACCGCCGCCCCCGCCGCCAGCGAGGTCAGGGGGTGTCGGCGCCCCCGCCCGGGACGTCCTCGCCCTCGGCGGGCTGGTCCGGTCGCGGCGTGCGCCCGCTGGTGCCCTCCTCGCCGGCCGGGTCCCCCTCGGCGCGCTCGGCGCTGCGCGGCGGCCGGGCCGGGTCGGTCTGAGCGGGATCGGGCTGTGCGGCGTCGGTCATGGTGGGTCCTCCTCGGTCGGTTCGCTCCCGCCTGTGCCCGGGGAGCGGGGGCGGAAACCGTTCCCCACCTGGGCGGCCACCGGCAGCTGCGCGCGCAGGGCCGCCACCTCGGCGGGGCCGGGCAGGGCGCCCCGGGCGCCCCGGGCGGTGGTCGAGAGCGCGGCCGCGGTCACCGCGTCGGCGACCGCGTCGGCCGGCGTGGCGCCCGCGGCGAGCGCGACGGCCAGGGCGCCGCAGAAGCAGTCGCCGGCCCCGGTGGTGTCGACCGCGCGGACCGGAGGGGGCGGCTGCAGCAGGGCGGGGCCGGCACCGGTCACGAGCAGGGCACCCCGCGCGCCGAGGGTCACCACGACGGTCGCCGTCCCCAGGCCGCGGGCCAGCGCGGCCAGGTCGGCGGGGGTCCGGTCGCCCGGGCCGGCGCCGGTCAGCTGGAGCAGTTCGTGCTCGTTGGGGACGAGCACGTCGACCCGGCTCAGGAGGTCGGCCGGCAGCGGCCGCGGTGGCGCCGGGGTGAGGACGACGGTGCCCGTCGCGGCCGCCGCTGCGGCCGTCACCGCGGCCACCGGGACCTCCAGCTGGAGCAGCACGACCGCCGCCCGGCGCACCGGCGGCACGTCGACGTCGCCCGGCCGCAGCTCGGCGTTGGCGCCGGGGACGACGACGATCAGGTTCTCCCCGCTGCCCTCCTCGACCGGGATGGTGGCGGTCCCGGTCGGGGCGCCCGGGGTGCGCCGCACGTGCCCGACGTCCACGCCGGCGCCGGTCAGCGCGGCCAGCTGCCGGTCCCCGGCGGGGTCCTCGCCCACCCGGCCCACCATCGCCGCGCGGCCCGCGCCGGCCAGTCGCCCGGCGGCCGCGGCCTGGTTGGCGCCCTTGCCGCCCGGCGCGAGCACGGTGCCCCGCCCGACGACGGTCTCGCCGCGGCCGGGCAGCCGGTCGACCCGCACCAGCACGTCCTCGTTGAGGCTGCCGACGACGGTCACGGACACGCGGTCACCTCTACCAGACCGCGCGGTCAGCGCTCGGCCGACCGGCGGTGGCGCAGGGGGAGCGCGTACCAGGTCACCGCGCCGACCAGCACGACGAAGGCGCACCCGACGACCGCCGGCCACCGACCGAGCACGACGTCGAGCACGAGCAGGACCGCGCTGGCGATGCCCAGGAAGAGCAGACCGAGCCCGATCAGCAGGGCGCGGTCGGCGAAGGCGACCAGCTCGGCCTTTCGCTGCTGACGGAACAGCGTGCGGTGGAAGGACACCGGGGCGATCAGCACCAGCGTCGCGGTCGCCGTGCTGAGCAGCGTGATGGTGTACACGGTCTGCGCGAACGCGCCCTGCTCCGCGAACCGGCTGGTGAAGGCCAGGGTCAGCAGGAAGGCGAAGAGGATCTGCACGCCGGTGATCGCCACCCGCATCTCCTGCAGCAGCTCGGCGAGGTTGCGGTCGAGCACCTCCTCCGGAGTCTGGCCGCGCAGCAGGGCGGTCCTGGCCACGTCCGTCCGTTTCCCCACCACGCCGCTGCGGTACCGCGCCGAGCAGGACCCGACACGCGGAGGCGACGCATGGGCAGCGAGGACCGCGACACGATCCGCCGCGAGTTCGGCGAGGCGGTGAACATGACCGCCGCCGAGCTCGCGCGGTGGCTGGAGACCGAGGAGTCGCAGTCGGTCGGGCAGAAGGACGGCGGGTCGGAGTCCACCGGCCACGCCTCCGGCCGCCGGATCGTCGAGCTGCTGCGGACGAAGGCGGACGACCTGACCGACGACGACCTCGCGCACATGCGCAAGGTGCACGGGTACGTCCAGCGACACCTCGCCCAGGAGCCGGAGAAGGAGGACCTCGAGACGTCGAGGTGGCGCTACTCGCTGATGAACTGGGGGCACGACCCGCTGGAGAAGGGGTAGTGCATGCCCGCCCTGCGCCGGAACGACCCCGCCCAGTACGACGAGCTCGCCGACCAGTGGTGGGAGGCCGCCGGCGGCTTCGCGATGCTGCACTGGCTGGCCGCCTCGCGGGCCGAGCACATCCCGCCGGCCGCGAGCCCCGGCGCCGTCCTCGTGGACCTCGCCTGCGGCGGAGGGCTGATGGCCCCCCACGCGGCCCGGCTGGGTTACGTCCACGTCGGCGTCGACCTGGGACGCAGCTGCGTGGAGGTGGCGCGGGAGCACGGCGTCGTCGCGGTGCAGGGGTCGGTCACGGCGGTCCCCCTGGCCGACGGCTGTGCCGACGTCGTCGTGGCGGGGGAGATCCTCGAGCACGTCGAGGACGACGTCGCCGTGCTGGCCGAGTGCGCCCGGCTGCTGCGCCCCGGTGGGCGGCTGGTCATCGACGCCCTCGCCGACACCCGCCTGGCCGAGCTGATCGCCGTCCGGATCGGCGAGCGGGTGCCGGGAGGGCCACCGCCGGGCATCCACGACCCCCGCCTGTTCATCGACCGCCGCCGGCTGCTGGCCGCCGCCGACCGGCTGGGTCTGGAGCTGCGCCTGGTCGGGCTGCGGCCCTCGCTGCGGGACACCGTCGCCTGGCGGCTGGGCCGGCGCGCGGGCGTCCGGATGAAGCCGCTGCCGACCACCGCCGTCCTGTTCGCCGGCTACGGGCGCAGGCGGTGAGGCGGCGGAGTGCGCAGGTCGCACGTACCGTTCGGGCCATGACGCCGAGCCCGCGCGCCGCTGAGGGGTCGTCGTGAGCAGCGCCGTCGTGACCGGCGCGGGGGCGGCCCTGCCGACGACGATCGAGCAGGAGGCCGTCTGGGAGGGCTTCTTCGCCGGCCACTACGCGGGTGTGCGCGCCGCCCGGCGGGTCTTCGCCGCCTCGGGCGTGCGCCGCCGGCACGCGGTGGCCAACCCGGTGGACGAGGACCTCAGCTCCTGGGGCACCGGCGCGCGCATGCAGCGCTACGTGCAGGAGGCCCTGCCGCTCGGCAAGCAGGCGGTCGCCGGAGCGCTGGACGCCGCCGGGCTCTCGCCGGGCGACGTCGGCCTGTTCGCCGTCGCCACCTGCACCGGCTACGCCACCCCCGGCCTGGACATCCGGCTGGCCAGCGACCTCGGCATGCCTCCGGGGCTCCAGCGGCTGCTGGTCGGGCACATGGGCTGCTACGCGGCCATCCCGGCCCTCGCCGCCGTCGGCGACTTCGTGACCGCCCGGTCCCGCCCGGCCGTCCTGCTCTGCTGCGAGCTGACCAGCCTGCACGTGCAGCCGGCGCAGGCCGACCTCGAGCAGGTCGTCGCGCACGCGCTGTTCTCCGACGCCGCCGCCGCCGTGGTCCTGGAGCCGGGTGCCGCCCGCGGGCGCCGGCTGGCGGGGGTGGTGGCCCGCACCGACCCGTCGACGGCGGACCACATGACCTGGGACGTCACCGACCTCGGCTTCCGCATGGGGCTCTCACCGCGGGTGCCCGACGTGCTCTCCCGCCACGTGGGGGACGTCGTCGACGAGCTGCTGGCCGGCGCCGGCCTGGCTCCCGAGGACGTCGCGGGCTGGGCGGTGCACCCGGGCGGCCCCCGCATCCTCGACGTCGTCCGCGACGAGCTGGGCCTGGCCGAGTCGCAGCTGGCCGCCTCCCGCTCCGTCCTGGCCGAGCACGGCAACTGCTCCTCGGCGACGGTCCTCCTCGTGCTCGAGGAGCTCGCCGACGTCGACGGCCCCGTGGTCGCGATGGCCTTCGGGCCGGGCCTGACCCTGTACGCGGCGCTGCTCCTCCCGGCGTGACCCCCGATACGGCGTGACGCCGAACCCGTGACCTCCTACGCTGTGTGACTCAGGTCACCCTTGGGCGGGAGGCGGCCAGGTGGAGGTGGAGCAGCCCGGCATCCGGGTCTTCCTGGTCGACGACCACGAGGTCGTCCGCCGGGGAGTGGCCGAGCTCCTCGAGGAGGACCCCGGGATCAGCGTCGTCGGGGAGGCCGGGTCGGTCGCCGAGGCGCTGGCCCGGGTCCCCGCGGTCCGGCCCGACGTCGCCGTCGTCGACATGCGGCTGCCCGACGGGGACGGCGCCGAGGTCTGCCGCCGGCTCCGCGAGCGGGCGCCGGCCACCCGCAGCCTGGTGCTCACCAGCTACTCCGACGAGGAGGCGGTGGCGGCCGCGATGGCCGCCGGTGCCGCCGGGTACCTGCTCAAGCAGGTGCGCGGCTCCGCGCTGGTCTCGGCGGTCCGGACGGTGGCCGGCGGAGGGACGCTGTTCGGTCAGGACGCGGCGATCGCCGCGGCGGTGACCCGCGGCCGGCCGGCCGAGCGCGACCGCCGGCTCGCCGTCCTCACCGAGCAGGAGCGCACCGTGCTGCGGCTGATCGGCGAGGGCCTGACCAACCGGCAGATCGGGGCCCGGATGGGGCTGGCCGAGAAGACGGTGAAGAACTACACCAGCCACCTGCTGGCCAAGCTGGGCCTGGAACGGCGCACGCAGGCCGCCATCCTCGCCACCGAGCTGCGCGACCGCTCCGGCCCCGGCTCCTGACCCCGGTCAGCCCTCCGGGCGCAGCGGGACCACCCACCGGATCTCGGTGCCGCGCGGCCCCGACGAGCTGGTCATCCGGCCGCCGTGCCGCTCGGCGCGGTCGGCGAGGTTGGTCAGCCCGCTGCGCACGGTCACCGAGGGCAGCCCGATCCCGTCGTCGGTGACCACGACCCGGATCTCGCCGTCGACGGTGACCGTCACGGTCACGCGAGTGGCGCGGGCGTGCTTGACCACGTTGGTCACCAGCTCCCGGATGACCGCCACCACGTCCGGGACCAGCGCCCGCGGCAGGTCCTCGACGTCCCCGCGCACCCGCACGTCCGGTCGCACGCCCTGTCCCCCCGTGATCGACCGGACGACGTCGACGATGCGGGTGCGGGTCGCGTCGGGGGAGGTGTCGTCGGCCTCGTGCAGCTCGAAGATCGCCGAGCGGATGCGGGCGATCGTGCCGTCGAGCTCGTCGACCCGCTCGGCGATGCGGGCCGCCGCCTCCGGGTGGGTGCCCTCCAGCTGCCGGCTGATCCGGTCCAGGGCCAGCCCGGTGGCGAAGATCCGCTGGACGACGTGGTCGTGCAGGTCCCGGGCGATCCGGTCGCGGTCGGCCTCGACCTGCAGGCGGCGCTCGCGTTGCTGGCTGCGGGCCAGCTCGAGGGCGACGGTGGCCTGCGCGGCGAAGGCCGAGGCGAGGTCCAGGGTGGAGGGGTCGAAGGGCTCCCGGCCGCGCAGCCGCATCGCGACCACCGTGCCCAGCGCCGGACGACCGCCCAGCGGGACGATCAGCGTCGGGCCGTAGTGGACGGTGAGCTCACCGAGCACCGGCGCCCGCTGGTCGCCGGGTGCCGGTGTGCTCGCGTCGACCAGCAGCCGGGGGATCCCGGAGTGGTGTGCCGCGCCCAGCTGGCTGCCGGCCAGCGGGACCCGCACCCCCTCCACGTCGTCGCCGTCCAGCCCCACGGCGACCACCACGGTGAGCACGTCGTCGTCCTCCTGGCTCGGCACCAGGACGCCCGCGACGTCGGCCGCGCCCAGGTCGGCGACCCGCTGGGCGATCGAGCGCAGCACGCTGCCGGGATCGGCGCCGGAGAGCAGCGCCGTGGCGATCTCGCTGCCGGCCTGGGCCCACCCCCGCCGGCGCTCGGCCCACTCCACCCGGCGGGCGTTCTCGATCGCCAGGCCGGCGGCCGCGGCGAGCGCGTGCACGGCCTCCTCGTGGACGGCGGTGAACGTCCCGGCGCCCCGCGCGAGGGTCAGGTACAGGTGGCCGAAGACGGCCTCGCCCACCCGCACCGGCACGCCGAGGAAGGCCTGCATCGGCGGATGGCCGGGCGGGAAGCCGACGGCCTGCGGGTGGGCGGTGAGGTCGTCGAGCCGCACCGGTCCGCTGCGGCCGGAAACCAGCCCCAGCACGCCCTGGCCACTGGGGAGCTGCCCGATGCGCTCGCGGTCGCTGTCGTCCATGCCGACGGCGACGAAGCTCTCGATCTCCGCGCCGTCGGGGCCGAGCACGCCGAACAGGCCGTACGTCGCGCCGGTGCGCTCGACCGCCGCGCGGACGATGCCGAGCAGGGTCGACTCGAGACGGTCGCTGCGGGCTGCGGCGCGGACGCCGGCGGACAGGCCCGGGACCGCGATCGAGGGGGTCTCGGAGGCCTCGGCGGCGGGCGGGGTCACGGCCCGGCCGTCGGGCGGATCGGTGCGTGCGCTGGGATGCCGGCCTCCTGTCAGGCGCCGCGGGCGACGCGACGGACGTGGGGCCGGGGGACCGCGGGGCGCAGCAGGGTCTTGCCGTGGGCGCCGACGACGACGAGGTCCGCGCCGCGCGCGGCGCCGGTCAGGGCCTCGAAGACGGGGCGCTCCAGCACGGCCGTCCGGGCGCGGCCGACCACGCCGGTCTCGGCGATGGCGCGCAGCACCTGGGCCTCCAGTCGCTCCTCGGCCGCCGTCCACTCCCGCCGGGTCGACCGGGTGAACGGGTCGGGACCGGCGTCGTCGAGCACGCACACCGCGACCACGGTCGCCTCGCGGCGAGCGGCCTCGCGCAGCGCCCACATGAGGGCGCCGTACCCCGAGGGGGTGCCGTCGACGTCGACGACCAGCCAGGGGTGCTGGCGCCGAGGCAGCAGGGGGGAGAGGCGGACCGGCTCGACGCCCCGGCCCTCCCGGGGGTCGTCGGGCACCGCGGCGAGGGGGGCGTCCGGACCCCGCCGCTCGGCGGGACGGTCCTCCTCCGGCCCGCCGCTGGAGCGGTGTCCTTCGCTCATGCACCGATCGTGGACCGGCTCCGCAGCGGGCGGCAGGGACCAAGGACCCAGGAAGTTCGCAGGTCGTGACGCCACCGAGCCGTTCCGTATCGCTGACGAGCGTGTCATCGCAGACGGTGACGTGGCGGACACTCGTCCTCCGGCGCCCGACGGTCCGGCGCCGCGCCGGAGACCACGGTGGCGTCCCGGTCGTCGTCCCGGTGCACCTCGGCACGTAGGCCGGCGGCCGTGACGGCGGCCGCGGTGAGCGGCGCCTGGTCCCGGCTGGTCTCCACGAGGAGCACGCCTCCGGCCGCCAGCCACCGGCGCGCGCCGGCCGCCACCCTGCGGTGGAGGTCGACGCCGTCCGGTCCGCCGTCCAGGGCGGTCCGGGGCTCGTGGTCGCGCGCCTCCGGGGGCATCAGCGGGATCGCCGCAGTCGGGACGTAGGGCGCGTTGACGGCGAGGACTTCCACCCGGCCGCGCAGGTCCCCGGGCAGGGCGTCGTAGAGGTCCCCCTGGTGCACGCGGCCGCCGGAGGGAGCCAGGTTGCGGCGCGCGCAGCGGACCGCCGCCGGGTCGACGTCGGCGGCGTGCACCTCTGGCCGGCCGAGGGCCGCGGCGATCGCGACACCCACCGCGCCCGTGCCGCAGCACAGGTCCACCACGACCGGGTCCGGGACGTCGCGCACCCGCGCCACCGCGAGGTCGACGAGCAGGCCGGTGCGGCGGCGGGGGACGAAGACGCCGGGTTCCACGGCGATGCGGTGCCCGCAGAACTCGGCCACGCCGAGGACCAGCTCGAGCGGCTCCCCGGCCACCCGGCGGGCGACCAGCGACTCCAGCTCGGCCGGGCCGGTCGCCGCGGCGAGCAGCAGGCCGGCCTCCTCCTCGGCGAAGACGCACCCGGCGGCGCGCAGCCGGGCGACGAGGGCGTCGACGATCTCCTGCGGCACGATGCCGGGAGGCTAACCGGGGAGGGAACGGCGCCGGTCACCGGCGCCCGAGGCGGGACCGGCCGGGCCGGTCGGGAGAGCGGGTGACGAGAATCGAACTCGCACTGTCAGCTTGGGAAGCTGATGTTCTGCCATTGAACTACACCCGCGAGGTGCGGTCCCGAGTCTAACCGAGGCGGGCGAGCGAGGGGAGCAGGGTCCCCCGCAGGGGTCAGGCGGTGCGGATGACCACCGTCGTCCCGGCGGCGCTCGGGGTGGCGGTGACCTCGCCGACCGCGCTCATGAGCATCGAGCCGCGGCCGCGGTCCATGCTCGGCACCCGTTCCCGCCACCGGCCGTAGTCCCGCACGGCGACCTCCACCCGCCCGTCGACCACCTCCGCCGCGACGTCGATGAACGGCTCGGTGGGCTCCTGGGCGTGCTCGAGGGCGTTGGTGGCCGCCTCGCAGGTGGCCAGCACCAGGTCGTAGGCGAGGTCCTCGTCGAGGCCCGCTTCGGCGAACAGCGCCGCCAGGCGGCGGCGCAGTGCCGGGATGGAGGAGGTCCGCGCCGGGAGACGCCAGTGGTCGCGGACGCTGCGCCCGGGTCCCCGTCCCGCCCGGGGGGCGGCGACCGGCGGGACCGCACCGAGCGGCGGCCGCGGCGAGGGGGGCAGCGCCGGGTCGGCCGCAGGCGGTGCCGCGACCCCGGCCGCGCCGTCGACGGTCCGGCCGGCTCGGGCCACCACGGCCCGGATCCGGCCCACCAGCTCCGCGGACCGGAACGGCTTGGCCAGGTAGTCGTCGACGCCGGCGTCGAAGCCCTCGACGGCGGCCTCCTGGCCCGCCCGGGCGGTGAGCATGACCACCGGGACGGCGCGGGTCGCCGGGTCGGCCCGCAGCGCGCGGAGCAGGCCGAACCCGTCCAGCCCGGGCATCATCACGTCGGTCACCACGACGTCCGGCCGTGCGGCCCGCACGCTCTCGAGGGCCACGAGACCGTCGGTGGCCGTCCGCACCGTCCAGTGCGGGGCGAGCAGCCGGGTGAGGTAGGCCCGCATGTCGGCGTTGTCGTCGACGACCAGCACGCTCCCGGCGGAGGCAGCCGGCGCCTCCGGGCCGCTCCACTGCAGGTCGTCGTCCCACGGGGCCACCACCGCCCCGCTCGCGGCCGGCGAGGGGACGGCGGGGGCGTCGGGCGCGGCGTCGGGCTCACCGAAGGGCACGGTGACGGTGAAGGTGCTGCCGACGCCGGGCTCGCTGGTGACCGAGACCTCGCCGCCGTGCAGGCCGACCAGCTCGCGGACCAGCGCGAGCCCGAGCCCGGTCCCCTCCCGGCTGCGGGCGGCGGAGCCGGTGACCCGGTGGAAGCGCTCGAACAGGTGCGGCAGCTCCCCGGCGGGGACGCCGACACCGGTGTCGGCCACCTGCAGCACGAACCGGTCGCCGTCCGGCCGCAGGGTGACGTCGATGCCGCCGACGAAGGTGTACTTCACGGCGTTGGCGACCAGGTTGAGGACGACCTTCTCCCACATCCGCGGGTCGACGTGGGCGGGCCGGCCCAGCGGCGGGCAGTCGACGGTGAGCCGGAGCCCGGCCCGCTCCGCGGCCGCCCGCAGCACCCCGGCCAGCTCCGCGGTGTAGGCGGCGACGTCGGTCTCGACCCGGACCGCCGATGCCCGGCCGGCCTCGATGCTGACGAACTCCAGCAGGTCGTTGACCAGCCGCTGGAGCCGTTCCCCGTTGCGCTGCGCCAGCGTCAGCTGCTCCCGGACGGCGGCGGGCAGCGCCGCGCCGGGCTGTTCCAGCGCGTCCGCGAGGGGGCCCAGCAGCAGGGACAGCGGGGTGCGCAGCTCGTGGCTGATGTTGGCGAAGAACGCCGTCTTGGCGCGGTCGAGCTCCGCGAGCGCCTCCGCGCGCGCCCGCTGCTCGGTGTAGGCGCGGGCGTTGACCACCGCGCCGGCGAACTGCCCGGCCAGGAGCTCGTGGAAGCTCCGGTACTCCTCGTCCAGCGCCCGGTTGGGGTTCACGCCGACGAGGAGCGCGCCGACCGGCTCGGCGCCGGCCCCGGTGACCAGCGGCAGGACGACGGCGTCGCGGACCGGGTCGCCCCACGGGCCGCCGGTCACACCCAGCGGCGCGGCGCCGTCCGGCAGCAGCGCGTCGGCGCTCCCGGCCTCGGCGGGCAGCAGGTCCGCGGCGCACCCGACGGTGGCCGCGCGCCGCAGCCGGTCCCGGCCGGGGTCCTGCAGGTAGACGGCGGCGAAGGGGACGTCCAGCGGGGCGCCGGCCAGCGCGGCGGTCATCCCGGCCACCGTGGCCAGCTCGTCCCCGAGCCGGCCGGCCGCCGTCGCGACGTCGTGCAGCAACCGCTGCCGGCGCTCGGCGAGCACCTGGCGGGTGACCTCCGTGCACACCGCGTGCATGCCGGCGACCTCGCCCTCGTCGCCGTAGGCGGGGGCGTGGGAGACGGTGAAGTAGGTCTCCTCGCGGTAGCCGGCGCGCTCCAGGAGCAGGAGCAGCTGCGGGATCCAGGACGGCTCGCGGGCGGCCATGGCGTGCTCGACCGGCTCCTGCAGCGCCGCCCAGCCCTCTGCGAGGGTGACCCGCAGGTCGTCGCCGATCGCCCCGGGGTGCTTGGCGCCGATCAGCGTGGCGTAGGCGTCGTTGTAGAACTGCGTGTACCCGGGGCCCCAGGCCAGGATCATCGGGAACCGCGAGGCCAGCACGGTCCGGACGGCGTGCCGCAGGCTGGCCGGCCATCCCGCGACCGGCCCCACCGGCGTGGTGGACCAGTCGAAGGCGGCCATCAGCCGGCCGTTGCGGCCGCCGTCCCGGAAGAGTTCGGCGTCCCCGGGGCCGGGGAGGTGGTCGGCCACGCTCACGCGCCGGCACACCTCCGTTCGTCCTGGACGGTCGGGTTCCCGCGGCCAGGCCGCGGACCGGTCGCCCGGCCCGAGTCCGGCCGACCGGGAGGGAACGGTACCCCCGTGGTCAGCGCCGCATCTCGGCGAGGAAGCCGATCGCGTCCGAGCGCAGGCGCTCGGCCATCTGCGACAGGCCGGTGGTGTCGCCGTCGGCCGAGCCCAGCGACGCCGAGCCGTCGACGGCCGCGGCGATCCCGTCGACCAGACCGTTCATCTCGGTGACCGTCGTCCCCACCTCGTGCATGACCGTGGCGACCTGCTCGCAGGCCTGCTGGATCTGCTCGACGTGGGCCGTGACCTGCTCGGTGGCGCGGGCGGTCTGGTCGGCGAGGTCCTTGACCTCGGAGGCGACGACGGCGAAGCCCTTGCCCGCCTCGCCGGCGCGGGCGGCCTCGATGGTGGCGTTCAGCGCCAGCAGCCGGGTCTGTGCCGCGATCGCGTCGATGAGCGCGACGACGTCCTTGATCTCGGCCGAGGAGCGGGTCAGCGAGCTCATCGTCCCCCGCGCGGTGCCGGTCTCGGCGCTGGCCGCCGAGGCGGCCGCGGTCAGGCCGGCGGCCGAGGCGCTCATCTCGGTCGAGGCGGTGGCCACCTGCTCGGACATCGCCAGGACGACGGCCTCGAACTCGTCGGCGAGCCGCAGCCGTGCGGTCTGTGCCTCGGTGACCCGCCCGGCGGTCTCCCGCATGGCGTCCCGCGCGGTGTTGATGTCCGTCGCGCCCTTCCGGTAGGCGCCGGCCAGGCCGCCGAGCAGCACCGAGCGGTGGAAGCGCCCCTGCGCGGCGGCGGTCAGGGCGGCCGAGGACTCCCGGACGAAGGCGTCGGACACGTCGAGCATGGAGTTGACGCTGTGCTGCAGCGCCCGCAGTTCCGGGACGTCCTCCGAGCCCGCCGTCGGCCGGCTGCGGGCCTCCAGGTCGCCGCGGGCGGCCGCCTGGCAGGTCGCGGTGAGCTCGCGGACGAACTCCCGGTAGACGGCGAGCTCCTCGGCGTCGCTGCGCCGGTCCCCACCGCGTGCGCGGAACCCCATGGTCAGCTCTCCTCCCGGCTGATGACCGACCAGATGAACTCCTCGTAGGAGCCCGCCCGCGCGGCGACGAGCTCGCCCAGCAGCCGGGACGACGCCGCGGCGGCGGCCTTCGCGGTCGGGTGGCGCCGCTCCTCGGCGAGCAGCTGCGCGTAGAGCGGGGTCAGCTGGCGGATCGCTCCCGGCGACGGGCGCCGGCGGTTGGAGTGGTACCCGACCACCCGGCCGTCGGGGCCGTAGGACGGCGTCACGTGCGCCAGCACCCAGTAGTGCGCGCCGTCGGAGGCGAGGTTGTTGATGTAGGCGAACAGCTCGCGGCCCTCGGCGAGGGTCGACCACAGCAGGGCGAACACCGCCCGCGGCATCTCGGGGTGCCGGATCAGGTTGTGCGGCTGCCCGATCACCTCGTCGAGCTGGTAGCCGCTGATCCGCAGGAAGACGTCGTTGGCGTAGGTGATGACCCCGCGCGGGTCGGTCTTGGAGACGATCAGCTCGTCGGGGCGGAAGGTGCGCTCCTCCCCGGTGGGCCGGATGCCGCGGCCGGCGCCGCGGGTGCGGGGCCCCGCCAGGGTGTCGAGCAACGGTCCTCCCGGATTCCGGACGATGACGTCCCTGTTCCATCGGCAGGGCCGCCCCCGAGTGAAGCCGGGGTTGCGGGTGGTGGCGGACACGGGGACGGAGGTCCTCGACCGGCGGAGGGCTCCCTCGTGGACGCGGGCGGGCGGGCGCGCGGCGGGCGGTCCCTAGACTCCGCCGCATGCTGCTGTCCGACCGCGACATCACGGCTGCCATCGCCGAGGGGCGGCTCGGCATCGAGCCCTACGACAAGGGCCTGGTGCAGCCCTCGAGCATCGACGTCCGGCTGGACCGTTTCTTCCGGGTGTTCAACAACGCCCGGTACACCCACATCGACCCGGCGCAGCAGCAGGACGACCTGACCACCCTGGTGGAGCCGGACGGCGACGAGCCGTTCGTCCTGCACCCGGGGGAGTTCGTGCTCGGCTCCACGCTCGAGGTCGTCACCATCCCCGACGACCTCGCCGCGCGGCTCGAGGGGAAGAGTTCCCTGGGCCGGCTGGGCCTGCTCACCCACTCCACGGCCGGCTTCGTGGACCCCGGCTTCTCCGGGCACATCACGCTGGAGCTGTCCAACGTCGCCAACCTGCCGATCACGCTGTGGCCGGGCATGAAGATCGGCCAGCTCTGCCTGTTCCGGCTGACCAGCCCCGCCGAGCACCCCTACGGGTCGGCGGTCTACGGCTCGCGCTACCAGGACCAGCGCGGCCCGACGCCGTCGCGGTCGTTCCGCAACTTCACCCGCGCGGAGACCCGGCGCCCGGCGATCTGAGCGCGGTCGTCCCCGCGACCGCGGCTCCACCCCATCCGGTTAGTCACCACTAAGGCCTCGTCCGCCTGTCGACGCCACCAAGCCCACCGGTCGGGCCTTGTCGGGGACTCCCATGCGTCAGCCTCCCCCTTGACATCCCCGGCGGCTACGAGGAACTTAATCGCGCCTAAAGAACAACGTGACACGGATCACACAAGGCGCGCCGAGTGGTGCAGGACGACGGTCCTGCGGGCCGGCTGCGGTGACCCGCGCAACGCGCCCGGATCGGCAGCACCGACTCGAGGGAGTGGGGCAACGAGATGGCCAGATGGCGTGCAGTCCCGACCCGGCAGGCGACCGGGGCTCCCGGCGTCCGCGTGCCCGCGGCGCTCGTCGGCTGCCTGCTGCTCGCCGCGTGCGGCGGCGGGGCGGAGGGCAGCGGTGGGTCCGGCGGCGGAGGCGGGACGGAGGTGGTCGAGCTGTCGGCCTTCCCCGGTGACCACATCCTCCAGGGACCCATCTACCTCGCCCAGGAGCGGGGGTTCTTCGAGGAGGAGGGCCTGGACTTCGGGCTCGAATACCCCGGGTCCACGGTCAGGGCCATCCAGTCGGTCGTCGGCGGGCAGATCGGGATCGCCTGGACCGACGCGTTCGGCGTCCTCACCGCCCAGTCCCAGGGCTTCGACCTGATCTCGGTCTACAGCACGTACCGGGGCAGCGGCTTCGACTTCGCCGTCCCCGAGGACAGCGACATCACCGGGTGGGACGCAGGGTCCCTCCGCGGCGCACGCATCGGCATCACCGCGTTCGACGGCGGCGAGGTCCCGCTGCTACGCGGTGCGCTCGCCGCCATCGGGCTGACCACGGAGGGCGAGGACTTCGAGCTCGTACCCGTCGGCGAGGGCGGGGCGGAGACCGCCGAGGCCATCGAGTCCGGCGACGTGGCGGTGATGGCCGGCGGCGCGCACGACCTCGAGGCGTTGCGCAGCCGGGGAGTGGAGATCCGCTTCATCACCCCCGACCTGACCGAGCGGTTCCCGGGGCACGTCTACGCCGTCACGCCCGACATGCTCGAGAACGACCGGGAGGCCGTCGTCGGGTTCCTGCGTGCCCACGCCCGAGGGCTGATCTGGCTCAAGGAGAACCCGGCGTGCGTCGCCGAGGTCGCCATGGAGCGGGCGCCGGAGACGGTCGGTGACCTCGACGCCGAGGGGGTGGCCTCCTTCGTGCAGAACTTCTGGGTGGGGAACAACGAGACCCACTTCGACCCGGCCTCCCCTGACCACCAGCGCTTCGGCGCCCAGGACACCGCCGGGTGGGAGGAGTACCAGTCGTTCCTCATCGAGGGGGCCATCGAAGGTGAGGACGGCGTCGTCATCACCGAGCCCCTGGACGTGGAGTCCTTCGTGTCCAACGAGCTGATCGACGAGGTGAACGACTTCGACCAGCAGGCCGAGGCCGAGGCCGCGCGGGCGGCGGACTGTGGCTGACGCGCTCCGCGTCGCGGACGTGCCCGCGACGACGGCGACCACGGGGGAGGACGGTCGGCCTCCGGCCGGCCGGATCGGGGCGACGCGGAGCTCGGCTGCCGCCTCCGTCGTCCTGCTGGTCGCCGTCCTGGCCACGTGGGAGGCGGTCTGCCGGCTCGGGTGGATCAGCGCCCGCACGCTGCCGCCCCCGTCGGAGGTCGCCGTCGCCCTGGCCGACCTGCTGACCCAGCGGTTCTTCTACGAGAACGTCCTCAGCACGCTGCGGGTGATCGCCGTGGGCTTCCTGCTGGCCACGGCGATCGGTTTCCTCACGGCTCTCCCGCTCGCCCTGTCCGAGTTCGCCCGGCGTGCGGTGTACCCGCTGGTCGTCGCGCTGGACGTCATCCCCAAGGTCACCCTGATCCCGCTGTTCATCATCGCGTTCGGCTTCGGGACGACGTCGAAGCTGGTCATCGTCGCGGCGACCACCTTCTTCCCCGTCTTCCTGTCCACGCTCAGCGGCCTGGTCGGCGTCGACCGCAACGGCGTCCGGCTCCTGCGGTCGATGGGGGCCGGCCGGTGGCAGGTGTTCCGGATGTACGCCCTCCCGGCGGCCGCCCCGCAGGTCTTCGCCGGCGTGAAGATCAGCATCACCGTGGCCTTCATCGCCGCGGTCATCTCCGAGTTCATGATCCGGAACGAGGGGCTCGGTCACCTCGTCACCTCGTTCCGCAGTGCCCTCCAGGTCGACTACGTCCTCGCCGCGACCGTCGCCGTCGCCGCCATCGGGGCGGCCCTCTACTTCGTCACCGAGGCGCTCGAGCGCTGGCTGGTCTTCTGGGCCAGCGCCGACGAGGGCGAGGCGGGGCTGCTCTGAGCGCCGGGCCCGCGGGGACGGGTTCTCGCACCAGGAGGGAGGGGACAGTGCAGCTGCACCGGGACAACCAGCAGTGGGTCTTCGACTGGGTCGTGAAGGAGACCGGCCGCGTCTTCCACTTCCAGGGCGACGGGCGTGGGGGCCTGCCGCCGGCGGTCCGCAGTCACGACATGATCAGCAAGCACGTCGGCCGCCGCGGTCTGCGCCTGCTGGCCATGGCCGAGCGGGAGGAGGCCGCCGGGCACCCGACGACCGCGCTGGAGCTGGCCTTCGACGCGGCGACGGCGTTGGCGGCCGCCCAGCACACGGTCCTGCGCACCGACGACGAGAAGCGCGCGCTGCACGCGGCCTCGCTGCGGGCCTACGAGCGGGTACGGCGGCTCGCGCCCTATCGGATCGAGCGGGTCGTCGTCCCCTACGACGGGGTCACGGCGGCCGGGTGGCTGCACCTGCACCCCGGGGTGGACCGGGCCCCCTGTGTGGTGGTGGTGCCGGGCTGCGACATGACCAAGGAGATGTACCCGCACCCGCTGTGGAACCAGGCCCATCAGCGGGGGCTGCACGTGCTCGTCATCGACGGCCCAGGCCAGGGCGAGTCCAACACCGCCGGCGTCCGGCTCACCGCCGACAACTACCCCCGGGCGGTCTCGGCCTTCCTGGACGCGCTCTGCTCCCGCCCCGACGTCGACGCCGGCGCCCTGCTCCTGTTCGGCCTGAGCTTCGGGTCGCTGTGGGCACTGCAGTCGGCCGCGTCCGACGACCGGATCGCCGCCTGCGTGGCCGCCTGGGCTTCGGTCGGCGACCTCCGACACCTCATGGAGGAGGAGTCCCCGCGGTACAAACGGCTGTTCGCCTACCTCACGCAGAGCTCCTCGGAGGAGGAGCTCGACGAGGTGGTCGCCGCCATGGCGCTGGGGGAGCGCGCCCGCGAGATCACGTGCCCGGTCCTGCTCGCGGTCGGGGAGTACGACCCGCGCAGCCCGCTGGAGGAGGTCTACGAGGTCTTCGACGCGCTCGCCGGCCCGCGGGAGCTGTGGGTCTTCGAGGACCAGCACCACGCCTGCTCGATCACCGGGCGGCCGCTCGTGGAGAGCGCGATGTGGGGCCACGACACCCCGGCGTGGGCGATGGACTGGCTGGCCGACCGCGTGGCCGGACGCGCGCCGGCGTGCCCCGGACAGGTCCTGCGCCTGTCCCCGACGGGCCTCGGGCCGCACGGTCCGACGCCTACGACCGCACGGTCCTGGTACGAGGAGTTGGGAGTCGATCATGGCTGAGGGACACGTGGCCGGGACCGTGTCGGACGCGCGCCCGGTGGACCGGCCGGCCGAGCCGGTGCTCCGCGTGCGCGACCTGGACGTCGCCTACCCGCTGCATTCCGGCGAGCAGCTGGTGGCCCTCGAAGGCGCCACCTTCGACGTCGCGCCAGGCTCCTTCGTCTCCCTGGTCGGCCCCAGTGGCTGCGGCAAGTCCACGCTGCTCAACGTGGTCGGCGGACTGGTCCCGAGGACCGCCGGCAGCGTCCGGTTCCACGACGCCGAGGTCGACGGACCGTCGTCGCGGATGGGGATGATGTTCCAGTCTTCGGTGCTGTTCCCGTGGCGCACCGTCCTGGCCAACGTGCTGGTCCCCGTCGACGTCGCCCGACAGAAGCGGTCCGACCACGAGGCGCGGGCGCGGGAGCTGCTGGAGGCCGTCGGCCTGGGTGCGTTCGCCAAGAGCTACCCCAAGGAGCTCTCCGGAGGGATGCGCCAGCGGGTCGCCCTCTGCCGACTGCTGCTCCAGGACCCCGAGGTCATGCTCCTCGACGAGCCCTTCGGCGCCCTGGACGAGTTCACGCGGGAGAGCATGAACCTGCTGCTCCTCGACTTCTGGCAGGGCACCGGCAAGACGGTCCTGTTCGTCACCCACAACATCCAGGAGGCGGTGTTCCTCTCGGACCGGGTCGTGGTCATGACGCCCCGACCCGGTCGGATCGCGCGGGTGCTCGACATCGACCTGCCCCGTCCCCGGCAGATCAGCGACATGAAGACACCGCGCTTCCAGGAGTACGTCTTCGACGTCCGCGCCCTCCTCGGGGTGAGCTGACGTGCGCACCCCCGCTCGACGGGACCGCCCGCGGTCGGGCCTCGCCCGCGTGGCGCCCCTGCTGGTCACCGTCGCGCTGGTCGCCGTGCTCGTCTGGCTCTGGGACTGGCTGGTGCAGTCCGGCCGGGTGCACCGGATCGTCCTGCCGGAGCCCTCGCAGGTGGCGAGCAGTCTGCCGGACCTCGTGACCTCCGAGACGTTCCGGACCGACCTCCGGACGACGGTGCTCGAGATCGCGATCGGCTACGCGGCGGGGGCCGTGGCCGGTCTGGTCCTCGCCCTCGCCTCCGTCGCCTGGCCGTCCGTCCGGCGTCTCCTGGCGCCCTACATCGTGGTCTTCCAGGCCATCCCGAAGGTGGTCTTCATCCCACTTCTGGCCGTCTGGTTCGGCATCGGGTTCGGGTCGGCGACCGTGGTGGTCGCGCTGGTGACCTTCTTCCCCGTCTACGTCAACGGGGTCCTCGGGCTGACCGCCGTGGACCGCGACGGGCTGGTCCTGCTCCGCTCGCTGCGGGCCTCGAAGGTCCAGACGTTCGTCATGTACCGCCTGCCCTCGGCCCTCCCGCTGCTGTTCACCGGCGGGAAGATGGCCGTGAACTACGCGATCCTCGCGGCCATCACGGCGGAGTTCCTGGGCGCCCGGGAAGGGCTCGGCTACCGCATCGTCGCGCTCGCGTCCCGCCTGCAGCTCGACGCCCTGTACGCGACGGTCCTCATCGTGTCGCTGCTGTCGGGCCTGGTCTACCTGCTGCTCGAGTGGCTCGACCGGCGACTGGTCTTCTGGCGCGAGCGTCCGGTCCGATGAGCGGCACACCCTGCACGGACATCCACCGGCCGACAGCCAGCCACGGGAGGACGGCATGACGGGCACCGACGACACGACTCCTAGCGGACAGGTCCCCGACACCCCGGCTCGCGCCGTCGCCGAGGCCCTGCGGCGCACGGGGGTGGACCGGGTGTTCCTGATGACCGGCGGCGACATCCCGCTCTGGCAGGCCCTGCGCGACGCCGGGATCGAGCTCGTCCTGGCCCGCAGCGAGGCCGCGGCCGTGTACATGGCCGACGGCTGTGCCCGGGCCGCCGGCCGGCCGGCCGTCGTCTACGGGCAGTGGGGCCCCGGGGCGGCGAACGTGGCGGCTGCGCTGGCCGACGCCTGGTGGGCCCGCTCGCCGGTGGTCGCGCTGACCTCGTCCATGGGGCTGTCCAGCCGCCATCGCACGGAGTACCAGGAGTTGTCGCAACTGCCGATGTTCGACCCGGTCACCAAGTGGAACGCCGAGGTCCCGACAGCGGCGCGGGTCGGTGAGCTGACCGAGCGGGCCGTGCGCACCGCCGCCGCGGCACCCGCCCGCCCGGTGCACCTCGATCTCCCCCGCGACCTGCTCACGATGCCGCCCGGGTCCATCGCCTGGTCCCCGGGGCCCCCCCGGGCCCCGTCGACCCTGCCCGTCCCGGCGTCGGACGACGTCGCCGCCATCGTGGCGCGGCTCCGGCGGGCCCGCCGTCCGGTCGTGCTCGCCGGCGCCGGCGTGGTCGCCGGCGAGTCGTGGGACGAGCTGGCCGCCTTCGCCGACACGGCCGGGGTGCCGGTGGTGACCAGCATGGGCGGCAAGGGCGCGATCTCCGACACCCACCCGTGCGCGGTCGGCGTCGTGGGCCGGTACTCCCGCACCGTCAGCAACCAGGTGCTCGGCGAGGCCGACCTGTGCCTGGTCCTGGGATCGGACCTCGACGGGCAGGTCACCGACGGCTACCGCCTGCCGGCGCCCGGGGCCGTGGTGGTGCACGTGGACCTCGACCCCTCCGTCCTCGGCGCGACCCTGCCGGCCGACCCCGCGGTGCACGCCGCGGCGGCCCCGGCCCTGCTCGCCCTGACGGCAGCCCTGGGCGACTCCCTCCCCCCGGAGGCGCACCGCGAGTGGCTGGCGGAGGTCCAGGCGCGGGTGCGCGGGTGGCGGGCGCAGTTCCACGCCCGAGCCGAGTGCGAGGCGCCCGAGGGGACGGTCCTCCCGGAGACGCTGCTGCGCGACGTCGCCGAGCGCCTGACCCCTGAGGACGTCGTCGTCACCGACACCGGCTACATGGGGGCCTGGAGCGGGACGCTGCTCCCCGTGGCCCGGGCCGGGCGGACCTTCCTCCGCGCCGCCGGCTCCCTCGGCTGGGCCTTCCCGGCCGTGCTCGGCGCTCAGCTGGCGTGTCCCGGCGGCCGGGCCGTGGCGGTGATCGGCGACGGTGGGATCGGCTACCACCTGGGGGACCTGGAGACCGCTGTCCGGCTGGGCATCCCGGCCGTCACGGTCGTGCTCAACAACGCCTGCCTGGCGTTCGAGCAGCACCTCCAGGAGCGTGTCTTCGGCAACGACGTCGTCCCGGCGGTGAACGACCTCGGCGACGTCGACTACGGCGCCGTCGCGACCGCGCTCGGCGCCTTCGGAGCACGGGCGACCTCGGCCAAGGAGTTCCGCGACGCCCTCGACGAGGCGCTGTCCGTGCGGCGGCCCGCGCTCATCGACGTGCGCGTCCCGCGGAGCAGCGCCGCGCCGGTGACGACCTACGAGGCCGTCCTGGAGCGTGCGCTGTGACCGCCGAGGCCCTCGCAGGCAACCCGCTGGGGATCCAGGCAGCGGTGTGGACCGAGGAGCTGTCCGTGGCCGCGCTGGCACCGGTCCTCGGCCGGGCCGCCGAGCTGGGCTACGACGTCGTGGAGCTGCTCGTCCCCGACCCCGCCGCGCTCGACCCGCGGGCCGTCCGGAGGGCGGCCGAGGCGGCCGGGGTCGGCCTCGGCATGGTGACCGCGCTGGGGCCGTCGTCCGACGTCAGCAGCGACGACCCCGCGCACCGTCGGCGGGGGGAGGAGCACCTGCGGGCGTCGTTGGACGCCGCGAGCGAGCTGGGCGCGGGTGTCCTCGGTGGGGTGCTGTACGGGGCGTTGGGCCGCCACACCGCGGCCGCCGACGCGGCAGCGGTCGAGCGCTCGGCCGCCGTGCTGCGGTCGGTCGCCGCCGACACCGACGCATCGGGCGCCGTGCTGGCGCTGGAGGTCGTCAGTCGCTACGGCAGCAACCTGCTCAACACCGCGGAGCAGGCGCGCGCGTTCTGCGCGCTCGTCGCGCACCCCCGCGTCGGCGTGCACCTCGACACCTTCCACATGCACATCGAGGAGCGGGACATCGCCGGCGCGGTCCGGACCGCCGCCCCCCATCTGATGCACGTGCACGTCGGGGAGAACGACCGCGGCCACCTCGGAGAGGGCCGCTTCCCGTTCCCCGAGTTCTTCGCCGCCCTGGGCGCGGCCGGGTACCGCGGAGCCATCACCGTCGAGACCTTCTCCCCGGCGGTCACCCCTCGGCTGGCCGCGGCGGTGGCGGCCTGGCGCACCCTCTGGCACGACCCCGACGACCTGGCCCGCTCGGCGCTGGCGCACCTGTGCTCGGCCACGGGACGCGGTGGCCCACCCGCAGCCACGGCTGCCGGCCGGGGCACCCTGGCTGCATCCACCCCGGGGGGCCCGCGGTGACGGGGGGCGACGGGGTGGGGCCCCGGCTGAGCGTCCTGCTGCCCGGCTTCGGCTTCACGACCGACAGCGGGCACCCTGCCTTCTGCGGGGTCTTCCTCATCGAGGGGCCGGACGCGCAGGGACGTCCGACGCGGGTCCTGGTGGACCCCGCGCACGTGGGCCGCCGACCGGTCCTGTGGCAGGCGCTCGCCGATCGCGGCCTGACTCCGGCCGACATCGACCTCGTGGTCCTCACCCACGCCCACTGGGACCACGTGCAGAACATCGACGTCTTCCCCTCGGCGACCGTGCTGTTGCACCCGGCCGAGCGGCGGTACTCCCTCGCGCCGCACGTCAACGACTGGGCCACGCCGGCGTGGACCGGCGTGATGCTGGAGACCATGCGGCTCGGCGACGTGCAGGAGGGGGACGAGATCATCCCCGGGGTCGGGGTCCTGGACATGCCCGGCCACTCCGCCGGCAGCATCGGCATCACGGTCGAGACGGCCGAGGGCATGGCCGTGGTGACCGGTGACGCCCTGCACTTCGCCGAGGTGGCCCGCACGCGGGTCAACCCCCTGGTGTTCTGGGACGCCGAGCAGGCCACCCGCAGCATCGACCGGGCGGTCGCGCTCGCCGACGTCCTGTACCCGGGACACGACCACCCCTTCCGCGTGACCCGGGCGGGCGACGTCGAGTACACCCGCGTGCACGACCTCACGCTGGTCGGGATCACGCCGCAGACGCCCGGTGTCCACCTGCTGCCGAGCCGGCCCATGCCACCGTGGGTCATGCCCGGCATCGAGCAGCAGCGGTCGGCGGACCGGCCGAGCGTGGCCCCGGGGAAGGGGGCCGGCCCCCGGGCGGAGGAGGTCCGGGGTGGGTGAGGGCCTCGAGCGGAGCATCGGGAGCGGGCCGCCCGGGCGTGGGAGCGAGGGGGAGGGGGCGGTCACCTCCGCCCGTGGCCGGCGGCGGCGCGACCAGATCGTCGCCGCCGCGACCCACCTGTTCCGGGACAAGGGGTTCGCCGGGACGACGATGGACGACATCGGCAGGCTGGCCGGCGTCACCGGCCCGGCCCTGTACCACCACTTCGCCACCAAGCAGCAGGTCCTCGCCGCCACCATGTGGCAGCTGGGTGACGACATCAACGCGGGCCTGGAGCAGGTCACGCGCAGCAACCTGACGCCCTGGGAGCGCAACGAGGCCCTCGTCCGCCACCTCGTGCAGGTGGTCCGGCGGCAGGGCGAGGCCTACTCGCTGGTCTTCGTCGAGGACCGCAACCTCACCGAGGAGGACCTCGCCATCACCCACCAGCGCCGCCGCTACTTCGTGGACGCGCTGGCCCGCTCCGTGCGCGAGGTCCGTCCCGACCTCTCCCTCGAACAGGCCGGGACGGTGGCCTCGTCGATCCACGTGCTGGCGGGAGCGCACACGCTCATGCCCCCGCAGGTCGACGGGGACGAACTCGAGGAGCTCGTCGTCGAGATGGCGCTCGCCCTCGTCCGGGGGACGCGGGTGCCGTCGGTCGCCGGCCCCGGGACCGTCGCCCTGGATCACCGGTCGCATGCCGAGTGATGGGCCGCCCGCCGTGGACGGCACCACCCGCCTCTGTCTCATGCTGGCCCACCCGTCGGGGCACCTCCGGGCACCCCAGGCCTTCAACAAGTGGTTCGCGGCCGCCGGGGTGAACGCCCTCATGGTCGCCGCCGACGTCCGCCCGGAGGCCCTCGCCGCGTTCGTCGCTGGTCTCCGGGGGTGGGCCAACCTCGCCGGGTGCGCGGTGACCGTGCCGCACAAGGAGGCCGTCGTGCCGCTGTTGGACGACCTCGCCGACTCGGCGGCGCGCACCGGGTCGGTCAACACCATCCGACGGGAGCCCTCCGGCCGGCTGGTCGGCGCCACCTTCGACGGCCTGGGCTTCGTCGCGGGCCTGAGGGTCCGGGGGCACGAGCCGACCGACCGGCGGGTGGGCCTCGTCGGCGCGGGTGGGGCCGGTCGAGCGATCGCCTTCGAGTTGGCTCGCTCCGGGGTCGCCGCCCTGGTCGTCCTCAACCGGACCTCCGAGCGGGCCGAGCGGCTGGCCGCCGAGGTCCGACGGGTGCACCCGGGGCTCCCGGTGTCGACCGACCCGGGTGAGCTGGCCGCGGTCGACGTGGTCGTGAACGCCACCCGTCTCGGTCTGGACCCCGACGACGCCCTGCCGCTCGACATCGGTGCGCTGCGCCCGGGGGCCCTGGTCGCGGACATCGTCATGCAGCCGGACACCACGGCGCTGCTCGCCGCCGCGGAGGGGGCCGGGCACCCGGTGCACCGGGGGCGGTACATGCGCGACGCCCAGGTCGAACCCAGCGTTCGGTTCCTCGGGCTGCACCCGGAGGTCACCCTCGGCTGAGCGGGCCTGCTCTCAGCGGCGCGGAGACCCGGCGTCCGGCTCCCTGACGTGCACGGTGACCGGCGGTTCGGTGCCGGCCACCTCGATGACGTCGCCGTGGTGGGCGTCGCACGCCCAGCCGGGCACCTCGTCGTCCACGTAGCGCTGGCGGGTCGCCAGCCACCCGCTGCAGAGCAGCACCGCGACGCCGGTCAGGACGACGACGAACATGCCCGTGTAGCCGCCGGTGATCCCGCGGAGGACGCCGACCAGGATCGGGCCGCTGCCCGCCAGCACGTACCCGCACCCCTGCGCGAAGGTGGAGAGCGCCGCGGTGGTCTCCGGCGTGCGCGCCCGGAGACCGATCAGGGTGAGCACCATGGCGAAGCTGCCCAGGCCGAGGGCGAGCAGGGTCATCCACAGCCAGGGCGCGGCCAGCGGCGCCACCATCAGTCCGACCCAGCCGGCCACGAGGAACACCACGAAGGTGACCAGCAGCGGTCGTTGCAGGCGCGGGCGGACCGTGAGGGTGGGGACGATCGCGTTGAGCGGGATGACGACCACGGTGTTGAGGCCCAGCAGCAGGCCGGCCGTCCCGGCGCTCAGCCCGGAGTCGCGCAGGTACTGCGCCCCCCACCCGATCACCACGTAGGCCTGCATCGACTGCGTGCCGAAGAAGACCGCCAGGGCGATCGCCATGCGGCTGCGCGCGAGTGACCGCATCCGCAGCGCGACGTGCGACGCCCGCGAGGCACCCGGCCGCGCGGGCACCGCCAGCCACGGCAGGGCCGCGACCACGGCGAAGACCGCCCAGACCCCCAGCGCCCACCGCCAGCCCTCGGCGCCCGCGGCGGCGGCCAGGGGGGCCGCGGTGACGGCGGCGATGGCCCCACCGACGGCCATCGACACGCTGTAGGCGCCGACGAGCAGGCCCGTGCGCGTCGGGAAGTGGCGCTTCACCAGGCTGGGCAGCAGCACGTTGCCGAGGGCGCCGCCGGCCATCGCCAGTACCGTGCCGACCAGGAACAGCCAGAACGCCCCGGAGAACGACCGGAGCACGAGCCCCGCCGCCATGGCCAGGAGAGCGCCCGCGAGCACGTGCCCGTCCCGGTAGCGGGCGGCCAGCGGGGGTCCGGCGAACCCGATCGCGGAGAAGCAGAGCACCGGCATGGTCGTCAGGAGCCCGGCCATCCCGCTGGAGATGCCCAGCCCCCGCTCGATCTCCTCGAGCACCGGCCCGATGCTGTTGACCGCCGTCCGCAGGTTGAAGCCCGTGAGCACGATCGCCGTCCCGATCAGCACCAGGCCGCGCCGGTGATCGGGAGCGGGCGGGGCGGGGGAGGGGGCCGGGGCGGTGCGGGTCACCCGACGATGGTGCTCCTGTGGCGGAGGCGACTCGCCGCCGGGTGGTTACCTCACGCAACGATCTCAGCGGGTGGAGCGGTCGACCCGCTCCACCCGCGGGACGGCCCGCGGCAGGCGGTGCCACACGGCCCGCTGCACCGACAGGGTCACCAGGGCGGCGACCAGGATGCCCGCCAGGTTGATGCCCAGCTGCGTGGCGGCGCGGAGGAACTCGTCGCCGCCGCCGAGCGCCAGGGCGATCGCCATGTCCGCGGCTGCCGGCACCGTGGTCACCGAGATGAAGACGCCGACCAGGGCGCCGCTCTTGGCCGAGGTCAGCGACAGGACCCCGGCGACCCCGGCCAGCACCGCGACGACCACGGACCACCGGTCCGGCGCGGTGATGAAGCCGGTCGCGGGACGCTCCGCGCTCAGCACCTCGGTGCCGAACCAGCCCAGCCATCGCCCGGTGAGCACGGTCAGCGCGGTCACGGCGATCGCCACCGCGAAGCCCACGGCCAGGGCGACCGCTGCCCGGCGGGCGATCGAGCGCCGCCCGTGGACCACGGCGACGGCCAGGGCGGCCAGCGGTGCGAACTCCGGTCCCAGCACCATCGCGCCGATCACCAGGATCGCCGAGTCGTTGATGATCGCGGCGGCGGCCAGCAACGTCGCGATCGTGAGGAAGGCCAGGTAGGACGCCGACAGCGACGAGTCGGCGTCCGTCGTCCGGACCACCTGCTCCCACACCACGGCGTCGGCGCCGTCCCCGGGGGCGCGCTCCTCGGCGCGCTCGGCGGCCCGCGAGACGGCGGCGTCGACGGCCTCCATCGTGATGCCGCCGTCCCGGTCGACGCCCAGGTCGCGCAGGTCGCGCAGGAGGGCGTCGGCGGACTCGCGGGCCACGTCGGCCATGACGAGGTCGCCGGCCGGTGCCTGTGCGGCGCCCGGGAAGACGGCCAGGTGGGCCGTGCCCGGGCACTGGGACAAGAGGCTCAGGACGTCCCCGGTCCGATCGGCGGGGACGGTGATCCGCAGGTGGAGCAGCACCGCGCCGTTCTACCGGGAGACGACGACGGCGCGTGTCCCTGGTCGGGACACGCGCCGTCGTCGGTTGTCTCGGCCGCCTCGCAGGACCCGCTGCGAGCTCGTGAGCAGTGGGAGGCGAGGAGGTCCTTCTTCAGTTGGGCGCGCCGTGCTCCGTCGCCGCGGAGCCGGTGCCGGCCACGTCGTCGTCCTCGCGGCCGACGTCGGCACCGGACTCGGTGCCGGGGGCGCCGACCGGCGCCAGCGACCGGAGCAGGATCTGGCTGACGTCGAGCACCTCGACGTGCTCGCCGGCCTCGCCGTTCTGCTTCTTGGTGGTCAGCGCGTCGGACAGCATCGTGATGCAGAACGGGCACGCGGTGGAGATGACGTCGGGATCGAGGTCGAGCGCCTCCTCGGTGCGCTCCATGTTGATCCGCTTGCCGATCTTCTCCTCCATCCACATCCGGGCACCGCCGGCGCCGCAGCAGAACCCGCGGTCCTTGCAGCGGTGCATCTCCTGCGTGGAGAGGCCCTGGACGGAGTCGAGGATCTCCCGCGGCGGCGTGTAGACCTTGTTGTGCCGGCCGAGGAAGCACGGGTCGTGGTAGGTGACCTTGCGGTCGACCGGCGTGACCGGCGTGAGCCGGCCCTCCTCCACCAGCTGGCCGAGCAGCTGCGTGTGGTGGACGACCTCGTAGTGGCCGCCGACCTGCGGGTACTCCCGGCCCAGCGAGTTGAAGCAGTGCGGGCAGGTGGTGACGATCTTCCGCATCCCCGGCACCCGGCCCTCGAAGACGCCGTCCAGCGTGGCGACGTTCTCCTGGGCGAGCATCTGGAAGACGAACTCGTTGCCCATGCGGCGGGCCGGGTCGCCCGAGCAGGTCTCCCCGGAGCCGAGGACGGCGAACTCCACGCCGGCGGTGTGCAGCAGCTCGGCGACGGCCTTGGTGACCTTCTTGGCCCGGTCGTCGATGGCGCCGGCGCAGCCGACCCAGAACAGGTACTCGACCTCGTAGGGCAGCGGCCCGTCGGCCATCCGGACCTCGAAGTCCATCTCCTTGACCCAGTCCTCGCGGGTGCCCGCCTGGACGCCCCACGGGTTGCCGCGGTTCTCCAGGTTGCGGAGCATCACGCCGGCCTCGGACGGGAAGTTGGACTCGATGAGCACCTGGTAGCGGCGCATGTCCTCGATGTGGTCGATGTGCTCGATGTCGACCGGGCACTGCTCGACGCAGGCGCCGCAGTTGGTGCAGCTCCACAGGACGTCGGGGTCGATGACCCCGCCCTCCTCCAGCGTGCCGACCAGGGGGCGGTGGGCCTGGGCGTCGTTGGTGCCCTCGATGCGGGCGTACCCGGAGGCCCAGACCTGCTCGTCGCTGGGCTTGAGGACGTCGTAGTCCGGCGCGGTCTCGCTCGCGGTCTTCTCACCCAGCAGGTACGGGGCCTTGGCGTACAGGTGGTCCCGCAGGTCCATGACCACCATCTTCGGGCTGAGCGGCTTGCCCGTGTTCCACGCCGGGCACTGGCTCTGGCACCGCCCGCACTCGGTGCAGGTGGTGAAGTCGAGCATCCCCTTCCAGGTGAAGTCCTCGATCTTGCCGCGACCGAAGACCGCGTCCTCGTCGGGGTCCTCGAAGTCGATCACCTCGCCGCCGGAGGTCATCGGCTGCAGCGGGCCCAGCGCCGGGGCGCCGCTGGTCCCCTCGCGCTTGAAGTAGATGTTGAAGAACGCGCTGAACCGGTGCCAGGCGACGCCCATGTTGAGCAGCCGGGAGACGACGACCAGCCACACCAGCGAGGCGACGATCTTGATGAACGCGATGACGCTGACCAGGTCGGGGCTGCTCGGGAACAGGCTCGACAGCGCGCTGGACACCGGGTGCGACCACGTCGGGGCCTCGACCAGGCCGGCGGCGATCTTGGCCGCGCGGATGCCCAGGATGCAGAGGCCGACGATGAGGACGATCGCCTCGACGAAGTAGCCGCGGCCCTCGTTGGAGCCGGCGAAACGGCTGGCCCGGCCCTGCCGGCGCGGGTGGTCGAGCTGGCGCCGGACGATCAGGTACAGGATGCCGAGCACGGTGCCGGCGCCGATGACGTCGACGAACAGGTTCCACAGGCTCCACTCGCCGATCAGTGGCAGGTGGAAGGCCGGGTCCCAGACCTCGCCGAAGGCCTCGACGAGGGTGAGGAACAGGCCGTAGAAGCCGACGAACACGAACCAGTGGGCGACGCCGATCGCCGACCACTTGAGCATCCGGGTGTGCCCGAGCGACTCCACGACCAGCGTCTTGAGCCGCGGGCCGACGGGCCGGGTGCGCGTGCGGTCCGGCTGCCCGGTCCTGATGATGCGGATCATCGCGCGCACCGCCCGGTAGGCGAAGACGATCGCGACGACCAGGAAGATGACGCTGATCGTCCCGAGGACGACCTGCAAGGGGCCCATCGAATTCCCTCCCGGACGCCGATCGGCGTCCGTTGATCCCCGCCCGCCGGCGCGGCGGGAGGGCGCTCACCGCCGATCGCACGATAGCTGTCGGGACCGCAGGCTACTCGCCGGTAACCCGTGCCGTCAGGGTCGCGCGGCGAGGCGGTCCCAGCCGACCGCGCGGCGAGGTCGCCGTCCTCATGATGTGCGGCGTGTCTCGCGACGACGCGGCGTGGTCGGCGCTCGGGGAGGGCGACTGATGGTCGGGGGCGCAACGGCCGGACCCGGGGAACGGGGAACTCGGCGGGGGGCCCGGGAACACTTCCGCCGGAGGTGCCGTTAGGCTGGGCAGGAAAGTTGAGTGGACCCCGCGCAAGGCGGGACCTCGACTCCCCGGACACCACAGGAACACCCCGGTACACACGGAAGAGAGGCCAGCTCCATGGCTCGAGCGGTCGGTATCGACCTCGGCACCACCAACTCCGTCGTCACCGTCCTCGAGGGCGGCGAGCCGACGGTCATCGCCAACTCCGAGGGTTCGCGCACCACCCCGTCCGTCGTCGCCTTCGCCAAGAACGGCGAGGTGCTCGTCGGGCAGTCGGCCAAGAACCAGGCGGTCACCAACGTCGACCGCACCATCCGGTCGGTCAAGCGGCACATGGGCACCGACTGGAAGTCGCCGGAGATCGACGGCAAGCGCTACACGCCGCAGGAGATCAGCGCCCGCATCCTGCAGAAGCTCAAGCGGGACGCCGAGACCTACCTGGGCGAGCCGGTGACCGACGCGGTCATCACCGTCCCGGCCTACTTCGAGGACGCCCAGCGCCAGGCCACCAAGGAGGCCGGTGAGATCGCGGGCCTCAACGTCCTGCGCATCGTCAACGAGCCGACCGCGGCCGCGCTGGCCTACGGCCTGGACAAGGGCGAGACCGAGCAGACGATCCTCGTCTTCGACCTCGGTGGTGGCACCTTCGACGTCTCCCTGCTGGAGATCGGCGAGGGCGTCATCGAGGTGAAGGCCACCGCCGGTGACAACCACCTCGGTGGTGACGACTGGGACGAGCGGATCGTCAAGCACCTGGTGCAGACGTTCAACGCCTCCAACGGCATCGACCTGTCCAAGGACAAGCTGGCCATGCAGCGGCTCCGTGAGGCCGCCGAGAAGGCCAAGATCGAACTGTCCGGCGCGCAGTCGACCAACGTCAACCTGCCCTACATCACCGCCGGCGCCGAGGGCCCGCTGCACCTCGACGTCACGATGACCCGCGCGGAGTTCCAGCGGCTGACGCAGGACCTGCTCGACCGCACCAAGGCGCCGTTCAACCAGGTCATCCGGGACGCCGGCATCACCGTCGGCCAGATCGACCACGTCGTCCTCGTCGGTGGCTCGACCCGCATGCCGGCCGTCACCGACCTGGTCCGCGAGCTGACCGGCGGCAAGGAGCCCAACAAGGGCGTCAACCCCGACGAGGTCGTCGCCGTCGGCGCCGCCCTGCAGGCCGGCGTCCTCAAGGGCGAGGTCAAGGACGTCCTGCTGCTCGACGTCACCCCGCTGTCCCTGGGCATCGAGACCAAGGGCGGGATCATGACCAAGCTCATCGAGCGCAACACCACGATCCCGACCAAGCGCTCCGAGATCTTCACGACGGCCGACGACAACCAGCCGTCCGTGCAGATCCAGGTCTTCCAGGGCGAGCGCGAGATGGCCGCCTACAACAAGAAGCTCGGCATGTTCGAGCTGACCGGCCTGCCGCCGGCGCCGCGCGGCGTCCCGCAGATCGAGGTCGGCTTCGACATCGACGCGAACGGCATCGTGCACGTCACCGCCAAGGACCTCGGCACGGGCAAGGAGCAGTCGATGACCATCACCGGCGGCTCGGCGCTCCCCAAGGACGACATCGAGCGGATGATGCGCGACGCCGAGGCCCACGCCGAGGAGGACAAGCGCCGCCGCGAGGAGGCCGAGACCCGCAACCTGGCCGAGTCGCTGCAGTACCAGACCGAGAAGTTCCTGGCCGAGAACGGCGAGAAGATCCCGGCGGACAAGAAGGAGGAGCTCGGCGAGGCCCTCACCGAGCTGCGCTCGGCCCTCGGTGGCTCCGACATCGCCGCGATCAAGGCCGCGCAGGAGAAGGTCGCCCGCGTCTCCCAGGAGGTCGGCGGGGCGCTCTACGCCCAGCAGGCCGAGGCGCAGAACGCGGCCGGTGCGGCCGGTGCCGGCGCGGGAACCCCGGGTGAGGCCGGCACGTCCGGTACGACGACGACGGACGACGACGTCGTCGACGCCGAGATCGTCGACGAGGACAACGACCGCCGATGACCGACAGGGAAGAGGAGCCGCGGGTCGTCATCCGCGACAAGCGGCGCATCGACCCGATCAGCGGCACCGTGCGGGAGCCGGCCGGCGAGCAGCCGGCCGGCGCCCGCGCGGGCGCACACGGACCGACCTCGACCGTGCCCGGCCCGGCGCAAGGGGAGCAGATGAGCGAGCAGGACACCGTCACCGGCCAGCAGCCGGTGGCGGACGACGAGGTCAGCCGGCAGCTGGCGGAGCGGACGGAGGACCTCCAGCGGGTCACCGCCGAGTACGCCAACTACCGCCGGCGGGTGGACCGCGACCGCCAGCTGGTGGTCGACCAGGCCGCCGAGCGGTTCGCCGCGCAGCTGTTCCCGATCGTCGACGACATCGAGCGGGCACGCGACCACGGCGACCTGACCGGCGCCTTCAAGGTGGTCGCCGACCGCGTCCTGGGGCTGCTCGACGGCCTGGGCGTGGAGGCGTTCGGGAAGGCGGGCGACCCGTTCGACCCGTCCCTGCACGAGGCGGTCATGCACGACACCTCGGCCGAGGTCGACGTCCCCACGGCGACGACGGTGCTGCGGCAGGGTTTCCGCCGCGGCGACCGCGTGCTGCGGACGGCGATGGTGGCGGTCTCCGACCCGGAGTCCCCGGCCCCCGCGGCCTCGCCCGACGGCGCGGCGGGGGAGGCGGCCCCGGCCGGTCCGGGCGACGGCGCGTCGGCGTCCGACTGATGCAGGAAGGGGGCGCCCGATGAGCACCCGGGACTTCATCGAGAAGGACTACTACGCCGCTCTCGGCGTCTCCCAGGACGCCGACGCGGCGGCGATCAAGAAGGCGTACCGCCAGCTGGCGCGCGACCTCCACCCGGACAAGAACCCCGGCAACGCCGAGGCCGAGGCCCGGTTCAAGGACGTCTCCGAGGCCTACGACGTGCTGTCGGACCCGAAGCGCCGGGCCGAGTACGACGAGGCCCGGCGGCTGTTCGGCGCGGGCGGGGCGGGTGCGCGCGCCGGCTTCCCCGGGGGCTTCCCCGGAGGGGGCGGCGGCGGCCAGCCCTTCGACCTCGGCGACCTGCTCGGGAACGCGGGCGGCGCGCGGGCCGGGGGGCTCGGCGACCTGTTCGGCGGGCTGTTCGGCGGCGGTGGGGCAGCGGGCTCGGCCCGGGCCCGCAGCCAGGCCGCGTCCGGCCCGGCCCGCGGCCAGGACGTCGAGACCGAGGCGACCCTGTCGTTCGAGGAGGCCGTCCTCGGCGTGACCGTGCCGCTGCGGATGCAGAGCCCGGGCACCTGCCCGACCTGCGCCGGCAGCGGCGCGCGCCCCGGTACCTCGCCGCGCACCTGCCCGGTGTGCCAGGGGGCCGGCGTCACCAGCCGCAGCCAGGGCGCGTTCGCGTTCTCCGAGCCCTGCCGCAACTGCCGGGGCACCGGCACGGTGATCGACGACCCCTGCCCGACCTGTGCCGGCAACGGCGTGACCACGCAGACCCGCACCATCACCGTGCGGATCCCGGCCGGGGTCAAGGACGGCCAGCGCATCCGGCTGGCCGGCAAGGGGGCCCCGGGGCGGCGCGGTGGGCCGGCCGGTGACCTGTTCGTCGTCGTCCACGTGTCCGAGCACGAGCTGTTCGGCCGCAAGGGCAACGACCTCACGCTCACCGTGCCGATCACCTTCTCCGAGGCGACCCTCGGGACGACGCTGACCGTGCCCACCCTCGACGGGAACGTGTCCCTGAAGGTGCCGCCGGGGACCGCCAGCGGTCAGACGCTGCGCGTCCGCGGTCGCGGCGTGCCCGGCAAGGGGCGCGCCGGTGACCTGCTGGTCACCGTCGAGGTGGCCGTGCCCAAGCGGCTGTCGCCGGCGGCCCAGGACGCGGTCAAGGTGCTCGACTCCGAGCTCGGTGACCCGCGGCCGCGGATCACCGCCGCGGTGAAGGGCGGTGCCCGGTGAGCGCCCCGGCCGACGGGGGCCGCGAGCGGCAGGAGGCCGGCCGGTCGGTCTCCGAGGACGCGCCGGTCTTCGTCATCTCCGTCGCCGCCGAGCTCGCCGGCATGCACGCGCAGACCCTGCGCCAGTACGACCGGCTGGGCCTGGTCCGCCCGGGCCGCACGCCCGGAGGTGGACGGCGCTACAGCCCGCGCGACGTCGCCCTCCTGCGGGAGGTCCAGCGCCTCTCGCAGGAGGACGGCGTCAACCTGGCCGGCATCAAGCGGATCATCGACCTCGAGTCGCAGGTGGAGGCGCTGCAGCAGCGGGTGCAGGAGCTGATCACCGAGCTCGAGGTGGCCGAGGCCCGGCGGATCGCCGCCGAGGCCGCCGTCCAGGCCGGGTACGGCCGCGACCTGGTGCCGCTGCGGCCCTCGACCTCGGCGCTGGTCGTCTGGCGCCCCCGGGGGGAGAGGTGACCGAGCGTGCGAGGCCCGGTGACGACCAGCGTCAGCCAGGAGGTGCCGTGACCGCCGTGGACCCGCACGAGGCGATCGTGCGCGTGGAGCGGGAGATCGGCCTGCTGCTGCGCCGCTCCCGGGCCATCTCCGCCCGGCTCTCGCGTGAGCTGCACCCGGACCTGGACGGCGCGGCCTACGGCCTGCTCGCCCTGCTGTACGACACCGGTCCGCTGCGCGCCAGTGACCTCGTCGCCCGGCTCGGGCTGGACAAGAGCACGGTCAGCCGCCAGGTCGCCTCGCTCGTCGGCCTGGGCCTGGTGACCCGCGAGGCCGACCCCGCCGACGGTCGCGCGCAGGTGCTGCGCACCTCGGAGGAGGGCACGGCGCGGCTGACCCGCATCCGGGAGGCCCGGCGCGCCCGCTGGGAGGCCGACCTCGCCCACTGGCCGACCGAGGACGTCGCCACCCTCGGTGACCTGCTGGGCCGGCTCAACCGCCTGGGTGAGGCGCGCGACAGCGCGGACGCGCTGGACCAGGAGAGCGCCGCCCGGTCCTGACCGCTGCGGGCCACCGGCGGTGGTGTTCCGTGCGCCACAGAAAGTTGCAGGTTGCAACCAACAAAAAGTATGGTTGCAGTCTGCACACACCTTTGTGGCGAGGAACCCCGTGCCCATCACCTCCGAGACCCGTGACCGGCTGACCGCCGGCCTGGCTCGCATCGTCCGCAGCGGGCGGCGCCTGAGCGCCCGCGTCGCCGACGCCGTCTCCGGCGACCTGCCGTCCTACGGCTGGGCGCTGCTCGTGCCCCTGGAGCGGGGCGGCGAGCAGCGCTGCAGTGCCCTGGCGGCGCGTGCGGGCATCGACGTCTCGGTGGCCAGCCGGCAGCTGGCCGTCCTCGAGCGCTCCGGCTACGTGGAGCGCCGTCCCGACCCGGCCGACGGGCGGGCGACCCTGCTGCACCTCACCGACGCCGGTGCCGCCGCCCTCGCGGGCACCCGCGCGGTGCGCTCCCAGTGGGCCACGACCGCGCTGGCCGACTGGGACGAGGGCGACGCCCGGCAGCTGAGCGGGTTCCTCGAGCGCCTCGCCGCCGACCTCGAGCGTTCGGCGGCCGCGTCCTCCCGCCGGGCCGTGTCGTGACCGGCCCCGCTCCCGCCACCGGCGGCGCGCCGCCGCTGCCTCCCCTCGAACCGTCCAGGAGAACCGTGACCAGCACCCTCGACCGGCCCGCCGTCGAGACCGCCCCCGCCGGGCAGCAGGGGCGGATGTCCCACCGGCAGATCCTCGAGGCGCTCTCGGGGATGTTGCTGGCGATGTTCGTGGCGTTCCTGTCCTCGACCGTCGTCTCCAACGCCCTGCCGACGATCATCACCGACCTGCGCGGCACCCAGGGGCAGTACACCTGGGTGGTCACGGCGACCCTGCTGGCCAGCACCGCCAGCACGCCGATCTGGGGCAAGCTCAGCGACCTGTTCAGCAAGAAGCTGCTCATCCAGATCTCGATCGTGGTCTTCATCGCGGGCTCGATGCTCGCCGGCCTGGCGCAGTCGGTGGACACGCTCATCGCCTGGCGCGTCCTGCAGGGCCTCGGGCTCGGCGGCATCCAGGCGCTGGTGCAGATCGCGATGGCCGCGATGATCAGTCCCCGCGAGCGGGGCCGGTACTCCGGCCTCATCGGCGCGGTGATGGCCGTGGCGACCGTCGGCGGCCCGCTCATCGGCGGCGTCCTGGTCGACACCGACTGGCTGGGCTGGCGCTCGGTGTTCTACGTCGGGGTGCCGTTCGCGGCCGTGGCGCTGGTCCTCCTCCAGCGGACGCTGCACCTGCCGGTGACCCGGCGGCACGTGCGGATCGACTACCTCGGTGCCACCTTCCTCACCGCGGGCGTGTCGGCCCTGCTCATCTGGGTCACCCTGGCCGGCGGCACCTTCGCCTGGTGGTCGGTCGAGACGGCGCTGTTCGTGGGCGGCGGGCTGCTGGCGATCGCGGCCTTCGTCGTCACCGAGCTGCGGGCCGCGGAGCCGATCGTCCCGCTGCGGCTCTTCCGCGACCGGACGACGACCCTGGCGATCGTCGCCAGCATCGCGATCGGTGTGGCGATGTTCGGCTCGTCGGTCTTCCTCGGCCAGTACCTGCAGATCTCCCGCGGCTACTCGCCCACGGCCGCCGGCCTGCTGACCATCCCGATGGTGGCCGGACTGCTGCTGTCCTCGACCGTCTCCGGCATCCTCATCACCCGCTCCGGCCGGTGGAAGCGTTTCCTGGTCGCGGGCTCGCTGCTGGTGGTCGCCGGGTTCGGGCTGCTCGCCACCATCGACCACGAGACCGACATGGTGCTCCTGGGCGTCTTCCTCTTCGTGCTGGGCGTGGGCATCGGCATGACGATGCAGAACCTGGTGCTGGCGGTGCAGAACACCGTCGCGGCCCGCGACCTCGGTGCGGCCAGCTCGGCGGTGGCCTTCTTCCGCAGCCTCGGCGGCACGATCGGTGTCTCGGTCCTCGGCGCGGTGCTCAGCTCCCGGGTCGGCGACCTGATCGCCCAGGGCCTGGCCGGCGTCCCCGGTGCCGCGCCGGCCGCCGCGTCCGGGGAGGTGGGCCTGGCCGACCTCGCCGACGCCCCGCCGGCGATCCGCACGCTGATCCAGGTCTCCTACGGTGACGCGACCGGCCGGATCTTCCTCATCTCCGCCGTCCTCGCGGTGGTGGCGGTGCTGGCCATCCTCCTCATCCGCGAGGTGGCGCTGCGCACCGAGAGCGGCGACGAGCGGCTGCGCGCCGGCCGCTGAACCGCGCACGACGAACCGCGGCCCGGCCCCTCCGGGGACGGGCCGCCGTCGTCCGTGCCAGGCCCCCTGCAGGGTCCCGCCGCAGGCCCCGTCCCGGGTCCCGCCCGAGCGTGCGAGGGGTGGGGAGGACGGGGTCCTCCTCCGGTGGACCTCCGGGGTGCCCCCTCAGCTCTCCAGCGTGGCGTCCAGCGTCATCTCCTCCACGCCGGCCAGGGCCTTGCTCACCGGGCAGCCGACCTTGGCCGCCTGGGCGGCCTTCTCGAAGCCGGCGGCGTCGAGGCCGTCGACCTCGCCGCGCACGGTCAGCCTGATGGTCGTGATGGTCGGCGCGCCGTCCTTCTGGCCGAGCGTGACGTCGGCCGACACCTCGAGGGACTGCGGCGTGCCGCCGGCCTTGCCGACCTCGTTGGACAGCGCCATCGCGAAGCAGGCCGAGTGGGCCGCGGCGATGAGTTCCTCCGGACTGGTGGTGCCCCCGGCCTCCTCGGCCGTGCGCTTCGGGAACGACACCTCGTAGGTGCCGACCTTCGAGCTGGACAGCTCGACCTGACCGGACCCCTCCTGCAGGGTGCCGTTCCACGCGGTGCGGGCAGTGCGGGTGGGCATGCGATCTCCTCCGTCTCGTACTCCTACGGAGGTCGCCCTACCCCGGTCGGTTGCGCGCAACCTCCGCAGACGTCGGGTCAGTCGCGGGTGACCCGCTCGGTGACCACCTGCAGCTTGGCCCGGAGGTCGGCGAACTCCTCGCGGTCGAGGTCGAGGGCGCAGATGATCTCCCCCGAGATGGACTCGGCCTCGTCGCGCAGCTCGCGGCCGGCGTCGGTGAGCGCGATCGAGACCGAGCGCTCGTCCTCCACGCGCCGGTGGCGGGTCACCAGGCCGGCAGCCGTGAGCCGCTTGAGCAGCGGCGAGAGCGTGCCGCTGTCCAGGGACAGGCGCGCGCCGAGCTGCCCGACGGTCTGGTTGTCGGTCTCCCAGAGCAGCATCATGACCAGGTACTGGGGGTAGGTCAGCCCGATCGCGTCGAGGAGCGGACGGTAACGCGCCGTCATCGCCCGCGAGGCGGCGTAGAGCGCGAAGCACAGCTGGTCCTCGAGGACAGCGCTCGGTGCCGGCAGTCGGGTCACGCCCCGCAGTCTAGGCCGCCCGCGAGTGGCGCTACCGGGGGTTGCCCCTGTGACGTCCTCGACCGGGTGAGGCCGTCCGGCTCTTGCGGCGAGGACACGCAGCGAGATTGAGTGGAACAGACTCAACTCCGCCGACGTTGGACGAGGCGACAACCCCCGGCCGGGTCCCCGGCCGCTCCCGGAGAGGACCGTCCCCACCGACCATGCAGAGCAAGCTCACCACCCGTTCGCAGGAGGCGATCGCGGCCGCCCAGCGGCTGGCGGTCGACCGCGGTCAGGCGGCCCTGGAGCCGCTGCACCTGCTCGTCGCCCTCCTCGAGCAGACCGACGGCGTCGCCGGCCCGCTGCTCAGGGCCGTGGGAGCCGACGCGGCCGACGTCCGCGCCAAGGCCGAGGCCGCCATCCGGCGGATGCCCAGCGTCAGCGGCGCGACCGTGCCGGCTCCCTCGCCGTCGCGCGAACTGCTGCGCGTGCTCAACGCCGCCGGCGAGCAGGCCAGTGCCCTCGGCGACGAGTACGTCTCCACCGAGCACCTCCTGGTCGGCCTCGCGGAGGTCGAGGGGGAGGCCGCCGCGGTGCTGAAGAGCGCCGGCGCCACCCGCGACGCGCTCCTGGCCGCCTTCCGCACCGTGCGCGGCAACCGCAAGGTCACCACCGCCGACCCGGAGAGCACCTTCCAGGCGCTGGAGAAGTACGCCGTCGACCTCACCGAGCGCGCCCGTGAGGGCAAGATCGACCCGGTCGTCGGCCGCGACACCGAGATCCGCCGGGTGGTCCAGGTGCTGTCCCGGCGCACCAAGAACAACCCGGTGCTCATCGGCGAGCCCGGCGTCGGCAAGACAGCGATCGTCGAGGGCCTCGCCCAGCGCATCGTGGCCGGCGACGTCCCGGAGAGCCTCAAGGGCAAGCGGCTCATGGCGCTGGACCTGGCGAGCATGGTCGCCGGCGCCAAGTACCGCGGGGAGTTCGAGGAGCGGCTGAAGGCCGTCCTGCAGGAGATCACCGAGTCCGAGGGCCAGGTCATCACCTTCATCGACGAGCTGCACACGATCGTCGGTGCGGGCGCGACCGGCGACTCCGCGATGGACGCCGGCAACATGATCAAGCCGATGCTGGCCCGCGGCGAGCTGCGGATGGTCGGCGCGACGACGCTCGACGAGTACCGCGAGCACATCGAGAAGGACCCCGCGCTCGAGCGGCGCTTCCAGCAGGTCTTCGTCGGCGAGCCCAGCGTCGAGGACACCATCGGCATCCTCCGTGGCCTCAAGGAGCGCTACGAGGTGCACCACGGTGTCCGGATCACCGACGCCGCGATCGTCGCCGCCGCGACCCTGTCGGATCGGTACGTCACGGCCCGCTTCCTCCCGGACAAGGCCATCGACCTGGTCGACGAGGCCGCGAGCCGGCTGCGCATGGAGATCGACAGCCGGCCGGTCGAGGTCGACGAGGTGGAGCGCGCCGTCCGCCGACTGGAGATCGAGGAGATGGCGCTGGCCAAGGAGGACGACCCCTCCTCGGTCGAGCGGCTGGTCGCCCTGCGCGCGGACCTGGCCGACAAGCGCGAGCAGCTCGCCGAGCTGACCGCGCGCTGGCAGCAGGACAAGAACGCGATCGTCCGGATCCAGCAGATCAAGGAGGAGCTCGAGCGCGCCCGGCAGGAGGCCGAGCGGGCCGAGCGGGACGGCGAGCTGGCCACGGTCGCCGAGCTGCGCTACGGCCGGCTGCCGCAGCTGGAGAAGGCGCTCACCGAGGCCGAGGCCTCGGTGGAGACCGGCGACTCCATGCTCAAGGAGGAGGTCGGCCCCGACGACATCGCCGAGGTCGTCCAGTCCTGGACCGGCATCCCCGCGGGCCGGCTGCTCGAGGGCGAGACCCAGAAGCTGCTGCGCATGGAGGACGAGCTCGGCCGGCGGGTCGTCGGTCAGCCCGACGCCGTCCGGGCGGTCTCCGATGCCGTGCGTCGTGCGCGCTCCGGCGTGTCCGACCCCGACCGGCCCACCGGGTCGTTCCTGTTCCTCGGCCCCACCGGCGTGGGCAAGACCGAGCTGGCCAAGGCACTCGCGGAGTTCCTCTTCGACGACGAGCGGGCGATGGTCCGCATCGACATGAGCGAGTACTCCGAGAAGCACTCGGTGGCCCGGCTGGTCGGCGCCCCGCCCGGCTACGTCGGCTACGAGGCCGGCGGGCAGCTCACCGAGGCGGTGCGGCGGCGGCCCTACACCGTCGTCCTGCTCGACGAGGTGGAGAAGGCGCACCCGGACGTCTTCGACGTCCTGCTGCAGGTCCTCGACGACGGCCGGCTCACCGACGGCCAGGGCCGGACGGTGGACTTCCGCAACACCATCCTGATCCTGACGTCGAACCTGGGGTCGCAGATCATCGCCGACCAGTCGCTCCCCGAGGAGCGGCGCCGGGAGGGCGTCCTCGACGTCGTGCGGGTGCACTTCAAGCCGGAGTTCCTCAACCGGCTCGACGACGTCGTGGTCTTCCGCGCGCTGGGCAGCGAGGAGCTGGCCGGCATCGTCGACATCCAGGTCGGCGTGCTCGCCCGCCGGCTGGCGGCCCGCCGGCTGACCCTGCGGGTCACCGACGCCGCCCGGGAGTGGCTGGCCATCAACGGGTTCGACCCCGTGTACGGCGCCCGGCCGCTGCGCCGGCTGGTCCAGTCGGCCATCGGCGACCAGCTGGCCAAGGCGCTGCTGGCCGGCGACATCCGGGACGGCGACGAGGTCCTCGTCGACGCGCCGGAGGACCTCTCCGTCGACGGGCTGACCGTCTCCCGCGGCTGACGGAGGCCTCCCTGCGCGGGTCGACCGGGCCCGTCGTCCCTCCCCGGGACGGCGGGCCCGAGGCCTCCCCGGACCTCCTCCCGTCGTCGGGTGTGCCGCGCCGCCCGGCGGGGCGTTCGTCGCGATCGGGTGTCGATCCGGGGCGGGCGCTGGCCCGGGGGCGGCGGCGTGGGTGATCATCGCGCCGACGTCGAACGGGACAGGAGCGCACGCGATGACCTCAGGGCAGGGCGGTCAGGACCCGCAGCAGGGGTGGCAGACGCCGCCGCAGGGCTGGCAGCCCCCGCCGCAGCAGGGCTGGCAGGCGCCGCCGCCGGAGCAGTACGGCTACGCGCCCGCGCCGTCCGCACCGGGCTGGCAGCCGCCCCCGGCTCCGGAACGGCCCACGACGGTGCGCGTCGGGATCGGTGCCTTCCTGGCCACGCTGATCCTGGGCGTCATCTCCTCGCTGGTGCAGTTCTCCGACCTCGACGGGCTGGTCGCCGAGACGGCGGCGGCGGCGAACGACCCGGCCCTGACCGAGGACGTCGTCCGGGCCAGCCTGGTCGTCGGCGCGGTGATCGGGCTGCTGCTGGTGGCGCTGGAGGCGCTGTTCATCTGGTTCGCCTGGAACGGGCGCAACTGGGCCCGCGTGGTGCTGTGGGTCCTCGGCGGGCTCAGCGTGCTGTTCGGCCTGAGCGCGCTCAGCGGGGCCGCGGGCGGCGTCGCGGGCTCCGGCTTCCTCGACTCCCTGTCGGTGTTCACGCTGCTGCTGACCGTCGTCGGGATCGTCGCGCTGGCGATGAAGCCGTCCAACGAGTGGTACGCCGCGGTGGGCCGGCGCCGGGCCGCGGGCCTGCGCTGACCGTCGCGGGCCTGCGCCGACCGTCCCGGGCCTGAGCGCAGGGCCGGCCGGGCGGCACGGACGGGCGTGGTGCCCGGCGGGTCGCGGGGAGCCGGGGATGATGGCGGCCGTCGAGGACGAAGGAGCTCCATCCCCGTGAAGCGCACCCCCTCCCGCAGCGCCGCCCTGCTCGCCGCCGTCACGGCACTGGCGGTCACGCTGGGCGCCTGCGGCTCCGGCGACCCCGCCCCCGGGAGCGACCCCGCCGCCGAGGGGGCCCCGGCCCCCGCGACGACGACGTCGGCCCCGGCCGTGACCGGGCCGATCGGGGCCGGCTGCGGGACGTTCCCCACCGAGGGCGAGGGCAGCATCCCGGGGATGGCCGACGACCCGCTGGCCACCGCGGCCAGCCACACCCCGCAGCTGTCGCACCTGACGTTCTTCGTCCAGACCGCCACGCTGGTGGACTCGCTCAACACCACCGAGGACGTCACCGTGCTGGCCCCGGCCAACCCGGCGTTCGAGGCGGTGCCCCGGGAGGTCCTCGACGCCCTGATCGGGGACACCGCACGGCTGACCGCGGTGCTCACCCACCACGTCATCGCCGGCCGGCTCGGCCCCGAGGAGCTGGCCGGGACCCACCCGACGATGGCCGGCGACGAGGTGACCATCGAGGGGTCCGGGCAGGACTTCACGATCGCCGCGGACCAGACCCTGGTGGGCGCGGCGGACGCCACGGTCACCTGCGGCAACCTGCAGACGGCGAACGCGACCGTGTACGTCCTCGACCAGGTGCTCGCCCCGGCCGCCTGAGGGCCCGGTGCCGGGCCTGCGAGGGGTGGGCGGAGCGGGTCCTCCTAGGGTCGGGTGCATGACGGCTCCCGTGAGCACCCCCGACCGCGACCGGCTGCTCGAGCTCATCGTCGAGCTCGCCGTGGTGCACGGGAGGGTCACCCTGTCCTCCGGGCGCGAGGCCGACTGGTACATCGACATGCGCCGGCTCACCCTCCACCACGAGGGCGCGCCCCTGGTCGGGCGGGTGATGCGCCAGCTGACCGGCGACCTGCGCTACGACGCCGTCGGCGGGCTCACCCTCGGCGCCGACCCGGTCGCGACGGCGATGCTGCACGCCGCGGCCGCCGGTGAGGGCTTCCTCGACGCGTTCGTCGTCCGCAAGGCCGGCAAGGCGCACGGGCTCCAGCGCCGGATCGAGGGCCCGGACGTCGACGGGCGCGCCGTCCTCGTGGTGGAGGACGTCTCCACCACCGGCTCCAGCCCGCTGGCCGCGGTGGAGGCGCTCCGGGAGGCCGGGGCCGAGCCGGTGGCGGTCGCGGTGATCGTGGACCGCGGCGGGCGGGCCGCGGTCGAGGCGGCCGGCCTGGAGTACCGCGCCGCCTACACCCTCGCCGACCTGGGCCTGGACTGATCATCGCGGGGTGACCAGGTGGCCTGGTCGCAGCGCGTCCTCCCGCACCGCCGACCGTGGGGGAGGACGCCCGATGGCCAGGGAACCTGGCCATCGCAGGGGGACCGGTCACGTACGGTGTGACGATGACCACGGTGATGACGGCGTGGGTGGCCGAGCTGGCCGACGCCCTGGGCAACGACAGCGTCCTGACCGACCCCGACGTCACCGCCTCCTACGCGCGCGACCAGGCCATGCTCGCCGAGGCCGGCACCCCTGCCGCGGTGGTCTTCCCCCGCACGACCGCCGAGGTGGCCGCGGTCATGCGGGTGGCGAGCCGGCACGGGGTGCCCGTCGTCCCCCGCGGCGCGGGATCGGGCCTGGCCGGGGCCAGCAACGCCGTCGACGGCGCGATCACGCTGGTGATGACCCGCATGGACGCCGTCCTGGAGGTGTCCCCGGCCGACCGGCTGGCCGTCGTCCAGCCCGGCGTGGTCAACAAGCAGCTGCGCGACGCCGTGGCCGGCTCCGGGCTGTTCTACCCGCCGGACCCCTCCAGCTACGACTGGTGCACCATCGGCGGCAACCTCTCCACCAACTCCGGTGGGCTGTGCTGCGTCAAGTACGGCGTCACCACCGACTACGTGCTCGGCCTCGAGGTCGTGCTCGCCGACGGGCGGGTGCTGCGCACGGGCCGGCGCACCGTGAAGGGCGTCGCGGGCTACGACCTGGCCCGGCTGTTCGTCGGCTCGGAGGGCACCCTCGGCGTCATCACCGAGGCCACCCTGGCGCTGCGCCCGGCCCCGCAGCGACCGGTCACCCTGGCCGCCACCTTCGCCACCACGGCGCAGACCGGCCAGGTCGTCGAGCGGGTGGTCACCAGCGGCCTGGTGCCCAGCCTGCTGGAGGTCATGGACAACACCTGCATCTGCGCCGTCGACGACCTGCTGCGCGCCGACCTCGACCGCAGCGCGCACGCGCTGCTGGTGGCGCAGTCCGACACGGGCGGGGAGGCCGCCGCCCGGGAGATCGAGACCCTCGCCCAGCTGTGCCGGGACGCCGGGGCCGACTTCGTGCACACCACAGACGACCCCGCCGAGGGCGACCTGCTGCTGGCCGCCCGCCGCATGGCCCTGCCTGCGCTGGAGCGGCTGGGCACCACGCTCATCGACGACGTCGCCGTGCCTCGGTCGCGGATCGCCGCCTTCATCGACGGCTGCGACACCATCGCGGGCGAGCGGGGGCTCACCGTCGGCGTCGTCGGGCACGCCGGTGACGGCAACATGCACCCCACCATCTGCTTCGACCCGGCCGACGCCGACGAGCGCGACCGGGCGTTCGCCGCGTTCGACGACATCCTCGAGCTCGGCCTCTCGCTCGGCGGCACGATCACCGGCGAGCACGGCGTCGGCTCGCTGAAGGTCGACTGGCTGGAGCGGGAGGTCGGTCCGGTGTCGCTGGAGGTGCACCGGTCGATCAAGGAGGCGCTCGACCCGGACGGGTTGCTCAACCCGGGCAAGGTGCTGCGCCGCCTGCCAGCCTGAGGCCATGAGCGCAGAACGGCTGCTCGTCGTCGGAGGGGACGCCGCGGGGATGTCCGCGGCCGCGCAGGCCCGACGGCTGCGCGGTGCCGCCGACCTCGCCGTCACCGTCCTGGAGCAGGGACCCGACGTCTCCTTCTCCGCGTGCGGCATCCCCTACTGGGTCGGCGACGTGGTGCCCGACCGGGACCGGCTGATCGCCCGCACGCCGCACGAGTTCGCCGCGCAGGACATCGACGTCCGCACCGGCACGCGGGCCGAGGCGGTCGACCTCGACGCCGGCACCGTGCGGACCAGCACCGGCGAGGTCCTCGGCTACGACTCCCTGGTCGTGGCCACCGGCGGCCGGCCGCTGCGGCCACCGGTCCCGGGCCTGGACGCCGCCGGCGTGCACGGCGTCCACCGGCTGGCCGACGGCGCCGACATCCGGGCCGCGCTCGCGGCCGGGGCCCGCCGGGCGGTCGTGCTCGGCGGTGGCTACATCGGCCTGGAGATGGCCGACGTGCTGCACGGCCGCGGGCTGTCGGTGACCGTCGTGCTCGCCGACCCGCTGCCGATGGGCCTGCTGGACGCCGACATGGGCGAGCGGGTCTGCAAGGCGATGGGCGACATGGGCATCGACGTGCAGACCGAGCAGCCGGTGCGGGAGATCGAGACGGATGCCGGCGGGGTCGCCCGGGCGGTGCGCACCGACGCCGGCAGCTACCCCTGCGACCTCGTCGTCCTGGGCCTGGGCATGGGCCCGGAGGTGGCGCTGGCCCGGGACGCCGGCCTGCGGCTGGGCCCGACGGGTGCGATCGACGTCGACCGCACGCAGCGCAGCCGCTCGCATCCGCAGGTGTTCGCCGCCGGGGACTGCGTGCAGACGTTCTCGCGGCTCACCGGCGACCCGGTGCACGTCGCGCTCGGCACGCACGCCAACAAGCAGGGCCGGGTCGCGGGCTCGGTGATCGGCGGGCGGCCGGCCCGGTTCGAGGGCGTCCTGGGCACCGCGCTCACCGCGATCGGGGGCCTGGAGATCGGCCGCACCGGCCTGTGCACCACCCAGGCCGAGCGGGCCGGCTACGACGTCCGGACCGAGACGATCGAGAGCACCACCCGCGCCGGCTACTTCCCCGGCGCCGAGCCGATCGCCGTGAAGCTGGTCAGCGACCGCGACTCGGGGCGGCTCCTCGGCGCGCAGGTCGTGGGCGGGGCGGGCAGCGGCAAGCGGATCGACGTCCTGGCCACGGCGATCTGGGCCGGCCTGACCGCCGAGGAGTTCGCCGGCTCGGACCTCTCCTACGCCCCGCCGTTCTCCCCGGTCCACGACCCGGTCCTGGTGGCCGCCCGGGTGGCCAGCCGGGCGGAGCGGGGATGACGACCGGTGGGGAGGTGCGGGGTGCCGACTGGTACGGCGAGGACCTCTCCGGGCAGGAGCACACCGGCCTCCTCCTCAGCGGCGTCGACCTGTCCGAGACCACCGGTGAGGGAGCGGCCTTCACCGACTGCGTGTTCCGCGACTGCCGGTTCAACCTGGCCCGCTACACCGGCATGGCGTTCCTGAACTGCACCTTCACCGGCTGCTCGTTCTTCGACGCCACCCTGACCGACTGCAAGCTGGTCGGCTCGCGGTTCGAGCGGTGCACCTTCGACCTGCTCACCGCGACCGGCGGCGACTGGTCGTTCGTCGCCCTGCCGGAGGCCGACCTCCGCCGCGCCGGCCTGGACGGCGTCCGGATGCGGGAGGCCGACCTGACCGGCGTCTGCGCCGCCGGCGCGACGCTGACGCAGCTGGACCTCTCCGCCGCCGACCTCGACGGCGCCGACCTCTCCGGCGCGGACCTGCGCGGCAGCGACCTGTCCGCGCTCGAGCCCCGGCGGGTCGAGCTGACCGGCGCGCGGGTCGACGTCGTCGGTGCGGTCACGCTGGTGACCGCGCTGGGCCTGCGCGTGGAGCCGCCCGAGTAGCGGGTGTCGCCGCGCGGAGCGGCGGCGGGATACTGGCCGCCGAGCAAGCGCCGTCCCCGACGCAGAGGAGTGCCTCGCATGCCCATCGCGACCCCAGAGGTCTACGCCGACATGATCAACCGGGCCAAGGAGGGCGGTTTCGCCTACCCGGCGATCAACTGCACCTCCTCGGAGACGGTCAACGCGGCCCTGCGCGGCTTCGCCGACGCCGGCAGCGACGGCATCATCCAGTTCTCCACCGGCGGCGCGGAGTTCGCCTCGGGCACCCGGGTGAAGGAGATGGTGACCGGCGCGGTCGCCCTGGCCGAGTTCGCGCACGTCGTCGCCGAGAAGTACCCGGTCAACGTCGCGCTGCACACCGACCACTGCCCCAAGGAGAAGCTCGACTCCTACGTACGCCCGCTGATCGCCCTCTCCCAGGACCGGGTGGACGCCGGGCAGGCGCCGCTGTTCCAGTCGCACATGTGGGACGGCTCGGCGATCGACCTGCAGGAGAACCTGGACATCGCCGAGGAGCTGATCGACAAGGCCGCCGCGGCCAAGATCGTGCTCGAGCTGGAGATCGGCGTCGTCGGCGGCGAGGAGGACGGCGTCGCGCACGACATCAACGAGAAGCTCTACACCGCCCCCGGGGACTTCGTCGCCACCGCCAAGGCGCTCGGCCTCGGTGAGCGCGGGGTCTACCTGCTCGCGGCCACCTTCGGCAACGTGCACGGGGTCTACAAGCCCGGCAACGTCAAGCTGCGCCCGGAGGTCCTCAAGCAGGGCCAGGAGGTCGTCAGCCAGGAGTTCGGCCTGGGCGAGGGCGCCAAGCCGTTCAACTTCGTCTTCCACGGCGGCTCGGGCTCGCTGCAGTCGGAGATCCGCGAGGCGCTGTCCTACGGCGTGGTGAAGATGAACGTCGACACCGACACCCAGTACGCCTTCACCCGCCCCGTCGCCGGCCACATGTTCACCAACTACGACGGCGTCCTGAAGGTCGACGGCGAGGTCGGCAACAAGAAGACCTACGACCCGCGCACCTACATGAAGCTCGCCGAGACCAACATGGCCGCGCGCGTCGTCGAGGCGTGCGAGGACCTGCTGTCGGCCGGCCAGTCGCAGAGCGCATGACGCACTCACACGTCAACCTGCTCGGCGAGCCCCCGGCCACGCTGCTGCCGGCCAACCCCGAGGCCGACGCCGAGCTGGCCGAGGGCACCCCGGCCGCCGAGGTGGCGTCGCGCCACCCCACGGTGAGCGCGGCGTGGGCGGCGCTGGCGGAGGAGGCGCTCGACCGCCCGGAGCGGCAGCTCCGCGACACCATCGAGGCCTACGCCTACGCCCGCACCGGTTACCACCGCGGGCTCGACGCGCTGCGCCGCAACGGCTGGAAGGGCCACGGCCCGGTGCCGTGGTCGCACGAGCCCAACCGGGGGTACCTGCGCTGCGTGACGGCGCTGGCGCGGGCCGCGGAGGCCATCGGCGAGACCGCGGAGCAGGAGCGGCTCACCGAGCTGCTGCGCGACAGCGACCCCACCCTGGCTCCCTGACCCCGAGGCCCCGGGGGCGGCGACCACCGTCGCCGCCCCCGAGGGCGAGGGATCTCAGCCCCGCAGCAGCTGCCAGCCCAGGCGGGCGATCAGCACACCGACGACGACCAGGAAGACGACCCGGACGAAGCGGCTGCCCGCGCCGACGGCGGTCCGGGCGCCGAGGTAGCCACCGGCCAGGTTGGCCACGCCCATGACCAGGCCCAGCGCCCACAGCACCGACCCGTCGATGGCGAAGACGACCAGCGCGCCGACGTTGGTGGCCAGGTTGACGACCTTGGCGGTCGCGCTCGCCTCGAGGAACGCGAAGCCCAGCAGCCCGACCAGGGCGAAGACGAGGAACGCGCCCGTGCCGGGGCCGGCGATGCCGTCGTAGAAGCCGATCACCGCGCCCACCACTCCGGCGGCCACCGTGTGCCGGTGGCCGCTGAACCGCAGCCGGGTGACGTTCCCGACGGCGGGCCGCACCAGGGTGTAGACGGCCACCACGACGAGGGCGACCAGCACGACCGGCTCCAGCACGCCGTCGGGCACCGCGGCGGCCGACAGCGCGCCCCCGGCGGAGCCGATCGCCGCCACCGCGGCCATGGGCAGCGCCGTCGCCAGCCCCGGGCGCACCCGCCGGTAGTAGGTGGCCGCGCTCGTGGCCGTGCCCATGGCGCTGGAGATCTTGTTGGTGGCCAGTGCCTGGACGGTCTCCATGCCGGGCACCAGCAGCAGCGCGGGCAGCTGGATCAGCCCGCCGCCGCCGACCACCGCGTCGACCCAGCCGGCCGCGAAGGCGGCGAGCACCAGGAGGACGAGGGTGACCGCCCCCAGCGAGCCGAGGGTGGTCGCGGTCATGCGGTCGGGCTCCCTGGTCGCACGGGGTGGATGGCCCGGTCGCGGGCAGCCCCCGCAGCCTCTCACCCGTCGCGGACCGTCCGGCGGCGGGCGGCGGCGCGGAGCCGGAGGGTCGTCGGGTAGGACGGTCCCCGTGACCGGAGAGCACTCGCCGAAGGCCGTCATCGACCGGCTGCGGCCGTTGCTGCTGGCCGTCCACCGGGCGCTGTCCGCCGGCGTCGCGGTGAGCGCGGCCATCCACGCCGAGCGCGGCTGGAACCCCTCGGCCGACCGGCACCTCGACCACCAGCTGGTCCGGCGCGAGGCGATGGAGCGGCTCAAGCCCTGGGGCGCCCGGCCCGAGGACGAGGAGCTCCCCGACCCCCTCCTGGCGCTGCAGCTGGAGTTCGCCGACACCAGCACCGACAACCTCGGCCTGCCCATGAGCGGGCTGATCCTGCGCACGCCGGCCGACGTCGTCCGGGTCTGGCGGTCCGACGACGGCGAGCTGCCCGCGGCCGCCACCGACGGACTGCGCGCCTTCTACCGGCAGGCGCCCAGCCGCCAGCTGCAGCTGCACCTCGACGACCGGCCCGACGAGCCCCGCCCGGCTCCGGGCCACCTGGCGCTGCTGTGGGCCGACGCCGGAGCGGTCCTCACCCGGTTCGACCTGGTCCGGCCCGGTGGACACGTCGGCCGGCGGGTGCAGGTGGACTGGCACGTCGACCTGCTGCAGCGGCTGGTCCACCCGGCCTGACCACCCCGGGCCGGCGCCACTCCAGACCCCGACGGTCTCGCGCTCCCGGACGGCGGCCGGGGCGAGCGCCGGGCGCCCAGGGTCAGCGCGACACCCGCGGCCCCGGCGAGCAGGCCGGCGACGCCGACCCCGAGCGCGGCAGCGTCAGCACCGAGGTGCCCTCGTCCGCGGCGTCGGCGGCGTCCGCTGCAGGGGAGGCCGCGGCGGGGGCGCCGGCGTCCGCCGCCGGGGCGGTCAGGTCCGGTGCCGGCGCCGGGTGCCCGCCCTCAGACCTGGGGGCCCGGCGGGATGTCGGATCCGAGTCACGGTGCGTGATCGCTCGACGTGCGGATTCCCGTTCCGGCGCTACGCTCTGTTCCCGCGTCCCAGTCGGGACGCCCGTTCCCGGAGGTGTTGCATGGCGACTCTTCTCTGGATCCTCGCCGTCGTCCTCGTCGTCGCCGGCATCGTCGCGATAATCCGTCGGCAGCTGCTGTGGGGCATCGTGCTCATCGTGGTCGGCCTGCTCGTCGGGCCGGGCGGGGTGAGCGTCTTCACCTGAGGGCAGGCCCCGTCCTCCGCTCGGCGAGCCCTGGGACGGGGCCACCCGGCCGCTCGGCGCGAGCCTCGGGACGGGGCCGACTAGCGGTCGTCGAGCTCGGGGTGCAGCTGACGCAGCCGCGAGGTGAGCGAGTTCAGCTCGTCGCCCCCGGCCATCAGGCGCGTGAGGACGTCAGCGTCGACGTCCTCACGCGTCAGGTCGCCGGCGACGTGACCGTGCGCCAGCAGCAGGAAGCGATCGCCGATCAGGTGCGCGTACCGCGGGTTGCTGGTCACCGCCACGATGGCCAGCCCCTGCGCGCGGGCCGACAGCACCGCCTGCCCGACCAGGGTGTGCTGGCCGATCGTCATCGGCGCGGTGGGCTCGTCGATCACCAGCACGCGGGCACCGAAGTGCAGCGCCCGCGCGATCGCCAGGCTCTGCCGCTCGCCGGCGCGCAGTGCGGCCGCCGGCAGGTCGGGGTCGATCCCGATGACGCCGACCCGGGTCATCGCCCGCACCGTGGCCTCGCGCGCGGCGGCGAGGTCCAGCCGGCGCAGCGGCCACCTCCCTCGGGTGGGCTCGGCCCCGAGGAAGAAGTTCCGCCACACCGAGAGCAGTGGCGCGACCGCGAGGTCCTGCCAGACGGTCGCGATGCCGGCCGCACGGGCCGCCCGGGGGGAGCGGAAGCGCACCGGCCGGCCGTCGAGGAGCAGCTCGCCCTCGTCGGGCCGGAGGAGCCCGGAGAGCACCGAGACCAGCGTGGACTTCCCCGACCCGTTCTCGCCGAGCACGCAGGTGATCTCCCCCGACCGGAACGCCGCGGTCACCCGGGCCAGCGCCGCGACGCTGCCGTGGTGCACGCTGAGCGCGCGCAGCTGCAGCACCGCGGGGGACGGCACGTCCTCGGTCACGACCGCGGCACCGCCCGCAGCCGCTCCCGGACGACGCTGTTGGCCAGCAGCGCCACGAGCAGCAGGACGCCGAGGAACGCCTCGAACCAGCGCGGGTCCCAGCCGGCCAGGGCGACCCCCTGCTCGGCGACGGCGTAGACCAGCGCCCCGATGGCCGCGCCCACCGCCGAGCCGTAGCCGCCGGTCAGCAGGCAGCCCCCGATCACCGCGACCACCACGAAGTCGACCGCCGACCCCAGCCCCGTGGTGGCCTGGACGCCGCCCAGCCGCACCAGGCCGAAGGTGCCGATGAGCCAGCCGGCCGCCGCGGTGCAGCAGTAGAGGACGATCGTCGTCCGCCGGTCGGGGACACCGAGTTCCCGCGCCGCCCGCCGGGCACCTCCGACGGCGAAGACCGCGTTGCCGAATCGGGTCCGCCAGAGCACCCACGCCGCCCACGCGGTCAGCAGCAGCCACCACAGGACCGAGATCCGGAAGCGGCCGTCCCCCAACTGGGCCGTCGACCCGAAGACCGCCGTCACCGACGACCAGCCCGGGGCGGCGCCGACCCCCTCGATGCGCACCGAGCCGGTGAGCGCCCGCGTACCGGCCAGCGCGACCCCCTGCAGCACGAGGAAGGTCGCCAGCGTCACCAGGAAGCTCGGCAGCCGGGTCGCGACCACCAGCCAGCCGTTGACCAGACCGACCAGCAGCGCGGCGACCAGTGAGGCGACCAGCGCCGGCCAGGCGTCCCAGCCGGCCTGGACGACGAGCAGCCCGGTGAGCAGCGCGCCGCCCACGGCCACCATGCCGATGGACAGGTCGAAGTGGCCGGAGACGAGCAGCATCGCCACCGCGACCCCGCCGATGCCCAGCAGCGCCGCGGAGTCCAGCACGCTGGCCAGCCCACCGCTGCTGAGCAGGCCCGGGGCCAGCGGGCCGAAGAACAGCAGCACGACGACCAGGCCGGCGAACGCCGCGAGGCTGGGGCGGGCGAAGACCCGGTCGATGAGCCGCCGTCCGCGGGCAGGGGCCAGCGTGGCCGGTGAGGGGCCGAACGAGGGCAGACCGTGCGCGGTCACGATCGTGGGCGGGACGTCGGCAGCGGGGCCTCCTCCTGGCGGGGTCCCCCCAGTGTCCACGATGGGAGGCCCCGACCCTGCCGATCCCGCGCGCTCCGCTCGGGCAGGACCCGGCCGAGCGGGGCACGGGGTCCTCTCAGGGGCGCAGGCGCCAGCGGACGCGGTCGTCGGCGTACCAGGTCCACCGGCTGACCGGGCGCGGGTAGACGACGCCGTCCCGGGTGACGCGGGCGGGGTCGCAGGCGATCTGCACCGCCCGGCCGGTGGTGCGCCGGGTCGGCCGCAGCGGCAGCGTCATCACCACCACCGCGAGGGTGTCCACGGCTCGCCAGTCGGGCCGGACGTCGATGCGGGTGATCTCGCCGTCGGCGACCTTGACCTCGTCGTTGTGGGCCTGTGCGCCCAGCCGCCGGCCGAGGAACCCGCGCCGGTCGTCGCCGGCCGCCTCCACCCGGCCGTGGTGCAGCAGCACCCCGCCGTGGTCGTCGCGCACCAGGCTCAGCTGCCGCTCGCTCCCCGTGCCCACACCCAGCGACCGGGCCAGCCCGGTGGACGGCGGGTCGTCGGCCGGCTCCCACGACACCGGGACCGCGGCGGTGCGGCCGGCCTTGTGCAGCGTCGCCAGCACCGCCGCCAGCGCGGGCACCGGGCCGCGGACCAGCAGCGCGTCGGCCTCGGCGGCCGGCGTGACCGTCTCGCGCGACGGTGCCTGCCCGGGCTCCAGGCCGCGCAGGTCCAACTCGACGAGCGACATGCGGATACCCTGCCACCTGCCAGCCGGTCATCCGCCGGTGCCGATGACTCGAGGGGATCTGAGCTACCGATGCCGGCTGTCGTGCTGATCGGCGCCCAGTGGGGCGACGAGGGCAAGGGGAAGGCCACCGACCTGCTCGGGGGCCGCGTGCCCTACGTGGTGCGCTACCAGGGGGGCAACAACGCCGGCCACACCGTGATCACCCCCGACGGGGAGCGGTACGCGCTGCACCTGATCCCCTCGGGGATCCTCACCCCCGGGTGCACCCCGGTCATCGGCAACGGCGTCGTCGTCGACCCCGAGGTGCTCATCGGGGAGCTCGCGGGCCTCGACGAGCGCGGTGTGGACACCTCGCGCCTGGTGATCTCCGCCGACGCGCACCTGATCATGCCGCACCACCGGGCGCTGGACCGGGTCACCGAGCGGTTCCTCGGCAAGCGCAAGATCGGCACGACCGGCCGTGGCATCGGGCCCGCCTACGGTGACAAGGTGGCCCGCACCGGCATCCGGGTGGCCGACCTGCTGGACCTGTCGATCCTGCGGCAGAAGCTCGAGGGCACCCTGGTCGAGAAGAACCAGGTCCTGGTCAAGGTCTACAACCGCAAGGCGATCGACGTGGACGAGGTCGTCGAGGAGTACGCCGGGTACGCCGAGCAGCTCAAGGACCGCATCGCCGACACCCGGCTGCTGCTGGGCCGGGCGCTCGACGCGGGGGAGTGGGTGCTGCTGGAGGGCTCCCAGGGCACGCTGCTCGACGTCGACCACGGCACGTATCCGTTCGTGACGTCGTCCAACCCGACCGCGGGCGGCGCGGCGACCGGCTCGGGCATCGGGCCGACCCGCATCCAGCGGGTGGTCGGCATCCTCAAGGCCTACACGACCCGGGTCGGCTCGGGGCCGTTCCCGACGGAGCTGTTCGACGCCAACGGCGACTACCTGCGCACGCAGGGCGGCGAGGTGGGCGTCACCACCGGCCGCGACCGCCGCTGCGGCTGGTTCGACGCCGTCATCGCGCGCTACGCCAGCCGGGTCAACGGCATCACCGACTACTTCCTCACCAAGCTCGACGTCCTGTCGGGCCTGGAGACGGTGCCGGTCTGCGTCGCCTACGACGTCGACGGCGTCCGGCACGACGAGATGCCGATGACCCAGACCGACTTCCACCACGCCACGCCGGTCTACGAGGAGATGCCGGGCTGGTCCGAGGACATCCGGCACTGCCGGACCTTCGCGGAGCTGCCGGCCAACGCGCAGGCCTACGTGCGCCGGCTGGAGGAGCTCTCGGGCGCGCGGATCAGCGTCATCGGCGTCGGCCCGGGCCGCGACGAGAACGTCGTCATCCACGACCTCATCGACTAGGACACCGCGGTCCCACCGGACCGCACCGCGGCCAGGTGCCGTCCCCGGCCTGCGCCGAGCCGCTGCCCGTGGACCGGTCGGGGAGCCCTCCGGGCTCCTGCGACCGGTCCACCCGCAGGCGGGTGGACCGGTCCCGGCCCGCGCCCCGGGCGCCCTACGGCCGGCGGAGGGGGGCCAGCGCGGCGGACTGCAGTTCGGCGCGGGCCCGGACGGCGACCTCGGGGGCGTCGGTGATCAGCCCGTCGACGCCGAGGGCCAGCAGCAGACGCGCCTCGGTCTGGGCGTCGCCCGGCCCGATCGGGTCGGTGCCCCGGCGCAGGTGGCGGGGCAGGAAGGCGTTCTCCGGCCGCAGCGTCCACGGGACGACCAGCAGCCCGGCGCGGTGGGCCTGGGCCACGAGGTCGGAGACGCCGGTCAGCGCCTGGTCGGCGTCCCGCAGCAGGATGCGGTGCCGGCTCGGCGCGATCCCCTGGGCGTAGGTGCTGACCTCGCGCAGCCCCGCCGGGGTGACCAGCCGGTCGTCGGAGGCGTCGTCGTCCACCAGCTGCAGCATCGTGGGACCCCGGGAACCGAGGTCGGCGCGCAGTCGGCGCAGCGCCGCGGCGTCGAAGGACTGCACCACGACCGTCCCGTCGGGGTCGGCCGCCCCGAGGCGGCGCAGCTCGGCGGCGACCAGGTCGGTCATCGGCAGGCCCTGCGCCTCGAACCAGCTGGGCTTCTTCAGCTCGGCCAGCACGCGGACCTGCCGCTCGGCGGTCGAGCGCCGGCGGGCGATCTCGAGGACCTCGGCCAGGGTGAGCACCCCGAAGCGCCCGTCGTAGGTGGTGTTGAGCGGCCGCAGCGCCGGCATGCGCTCGATGGCGCGCAGGGTGCGCAGCTCGGCGAGGGTGAAGTCCTCGGTGAACCAGCCGATGCGCTCGCGGCCGTCCACCTCGCGGGTGGTCCGCCGCTCGGCGAACTCCGGCCGGTCGGCGACGTCGGTGGAGTGGGAGAGCTCGTTCTCGTGCCGGACGACCAGCGCGCCGTCGCGGCTGACCACGACGTCGGGCTCGATGAGGTCGGCACCCAGGTCGATAGCCAGCTCGTAGCTCGCCGCGGTGTGCTCCGGACGGTAGGTCGGGGCGCCACGGTGCCCCACGACGACGGGACGGCGGAGGCCGGTCGCCGGACGGGTTGCCAGCGACTCGATCGCGTGCATGTCCTCTACAACACCGTAGGCACCTGAACAGAACGCGAACGCCGCCCGGTGGTTCGCTGACAATTCGGACGACAGCGTCCTGACCTGCGCGGGACCATGCCGCCGTGACCGAACTCTCACTCCTGGGCTGGACGCCGGACCGGGGGGCCGAGCTGCCGCCGGACACCGTCCCCGGCCGCGTGGCCCGGGTCGATCGCGGCCGGCTCACCGTCCTCACCGCGGGCGGGGAGGTGCGCGCCGTCCTCGCGGCCACGCTGCACGAGCACGGCGGGGCGACCGTGGGGGACTGGGTGGCCCTGCGCGGGGAGCTCGCCGTGGCGGTGCTGCCCCGGCGGACGGCGTTCACCCGCGTCGTGGCGGGCCGGGCGTCGGCCGAGCAGGTCGTCGCGGCGAACCTGGACACGGTCCTGGTGGTCGACGCCCTGGCCGGGGCGCCGCGGCTGCGGCGGGTCGAGCGGTACCTGGCCGTGGCGTGGGGCAGCGGGGCCACGCCGGTCGTCGTCCTCACCAAGGCCGACCTGTCCGACGACGTCCCCGCCGCGGTGCGCGCCGTGGCCGAGGACGCCCTCGGCGTCGAGGTCCGGGCGGTCAGCGCGGTGACCGGTGCCGGCGTCGAGGCGGTCCGCGCGCTCGTCGGCCCGGGGCGGACGGCGGCGATGGTGGGCCCCTCCGGCGTCGGCAAGTCCAGCCTGGCCAACGCGCTGCTCGGACGCCCGCTGATCGCCACCGGCGCGGTGCGGGAGAGCGACGGGCGGGGCCGGCACACCACCACCGCCCGGGAGCTGCACCTGCTGCCCGGCGGGGGCCTGCTGGTCGACACCCCCGGCATGCGCGAGCTCGGCCTGGTGGACGACGAGGGCATCGACACCGCCTACGCCGACGTCACCGAGCTCGCCGCCGGCTGCCGGTTCCGCGACTGCGGGCACCGCGGCGAGCCCGGCTGCGCGGTCGCGGTCGCCATCGCCGACGGGCGGCTCGACCCCGCCCGGTACACCGCCTGGCGCAAGCTGCAGGCCGAGGCCCGACGGCAGGAGCTGCGGGCCGACGCGCGGGCACGGGCCGCCGAGCACGCCCGCGTCCGGGCCTTCGCCCGCGCGGTGCGCGCCCAGCCCAACCGGCAGCGCTGATCTGGCAGGTGGGTAGGGTCGCCGTCCGTGCGCGTGCTCGTCATCGGCTCCGGAGCCCGGGAGCACGCCCTGTGCGTCGCTCTGCGAAACGACCCGGCGGTGACCGCCCTGGCCTGCGCGCCGGGCAACGCCGGCACGCGGGCGGTCGCCGACGCCCTGCCGGTCGACGTCGCCGACCCGGTCGCGGTCGCCGCGGCCGCCACCGGCTGGGGCGCTGACCTCGTCGTCGTCGGGCCGGAGGTGCCGCTGGTGGCGGGCGCCGCCGACGCCGTCCGCGACGCCGGCATCGCCTGCTTCGGCCCGTCGGCGCAGGCCGCGCAGATCGAGGGCAGCAAGTCCTTCGCCAAGCACGTCATGGCCGCCGCCGGCGTGCCCACCGCCCGCTCCTGGCCGGTGGGCGGCCCCGCCGAGCTGGAGACCGCGCTCGACGAGGCCGGATCTCCGTACGTGGTGAAGGACGACGGGCTGGCCGCCGGCAAGGGTGTCGTCGTCACCACTGACCGGGACGCCGCCCTCGCCCACGGCCGTCGCGTGCTGGACGCCGGTGGGGCCGTGCTGGTCGAGGAGTACCTCGACGGGCCCGAGGTGTCGCTGTTCGCCGTCACCGACGGGACGACGGTCCTGCCGCTGGTGCCCGCGCAGGACTTCAAGCGCCGCGACGACGGCGACGCCGGGCCCAACACCGGCGGGATGGGCGCCTACGCCCCGCTGCCGTGGGCGCCCACCGGTCTGGTCGACGAGGTGCTGGCCACCGTGCTGCAGCCGACGGTCGACGAGATGCGCCGCCGCGGGGAGCCGTTCGCGGGCCTGCTCTACGCGGGCCTGGCGCTGACCTCGCGCGGTGTGCGGGTGGTGGAGTTCAACGCCCGCTTCGGCGACCCGGAGACGCAGGTGGTGCTGCCGCTGCTGGAGACCCCGCTGGGCGGGCTGCTGCACGCCGCGGCCACCGGCGCGCTGGCCGACCACCCTCCGCTGCGCTGGCGTCCCGGCGCCGCGGTCACCGTGGTCGTGGCCGCGGAGGGCTACCCGGAGCGGCCGCGCACCGGCGACCCGATCACCGGGGCCGACGCGGAGGGGGTGCTGCACGCCGGGACCGCTCTCGACGCGGACGGGACGGTCCGGTCCGCCGGCGGGCGGGTGCTGGCGGTGACCGCCGTCGGCGAGGACCTGGCCGCGGCCCGGCAGCGGGCCTACGAGCGGGTGGCCGCCGTCCGGCTGGCCGGCGCGCACTGGCGCACCGACATCGCGCTGGCCGCGGTCGAGGGGCGCGTCACCGTCGGCTGATCACTCGGCGGTGACCGCCCGGCGCGCCCGCTCCGGACGCGGCTCGGGTGGTCGCGGCCCGTCGTGCCGCCGGGACAGGTAGGTGCCGGCGACGTTGGCGCAGGCCACCAGGGGCACGGCGATCAGCGCTCCGAAGATGCCGGCGACGAGCAGGCCGGCGGCGATGGCGAGGACGACGGCCAGCGGGTGCACCCGCACCGCCCGGCCCAGCAGCAGCGGCTGCAGGACGTGCCCCTCCAGCTGCATGACCAGCACCACGATGGCCAGCGCGATCAGCGCGGTGATCGGCCCCTTGGTCACCAGGGCCACGAGCACCGCCACGGAGCCCGCCAGGAACGACCCGATGATCGGGATGAAGGCGCCCAGGAACACCAGCGCGGCCAGCGGGATGACGAAGTCCACGCGCAGCACCGCCAGCCCGATGCCGATGCCGAGCGCGTCGACCAGGGCGACCGCGACCGTGGCGCGCACGTAGGAGATGAGCGTGCGCCACGAGCGGCGGGCGGCCTCGTCGATGTAGGCGCGGGCGCCGGCCGGGGAGAGGCCGACCAGCCACAGCCAGATGGACCGGCCGTCCTTGAGGAAGAAGAACAGCGTGAACAGCGCCAGGACGATGCCGGCGAAGACCTCCCCGACCGTGGCCGCGGTGGTCAGCGCCCCCGAGGTCAGGGTGTCCCGGTTGGACACCAGCGCGTCCTGCGCGGCGGTCAGGGCCTCGTCGATCTGGCGCTCCGACACCGGGAAGCTGTCGACGACGAAGTCGCGGATCTGGGTGAGCCCCTGGCTGACCTGGTCGGCGAGGTCGGGGAAGCCGGCGATGAACTGGTTGACGACCAGCGTGATGATCCCGGCCACCACTCCCAGGCCGACGATGAGCATGGCCAGGGCCGCCAGCGACCGCGGCCACCCGTGCCGGACCAGCGCGGCGGCGCCCGGCTGCAGGAGGGCCGCCAGCAGCAGCGCCACGAAGACCGGGACCACGACGACGGCGACGTAGGCGGCCGCGTACAGCAGCGCCCAGAGGCCGGCCAGGACGACGATCAGCCGCCAGGACCAGGAGGCGGCGACGCGCAGCGCCGTCGGGACGGCGTCGTCGGTGGCGCGCCGGCCGGTGCCGGTGAGACGCCGTGCGTTCGGGCCGGTGCGGTGGGTGCGCGCTCCTCGCGGGGGGCCGCTGACCCCACCGGGGCCGATCGGGCCGTCCAGGTCGGGGGCGCCCGATTCCGGGCTGCCCAGCGGTGGCTCCTCGTCCTCGCCCGGCTCGGGGGCCGGGTCGGCGGGGAGGTCGTCGTGGACCAGGATCGCCCGGTCGTCGTCCCGCTCCGGCCAGCCGTGGGGATCGGCCTCCGCGGCGGCGCGGATGCGTTCGCGCGCCCGGGTGACCAGGGAACTGGCCCGTCGCAGCATCGACACCTCCGGCGGGCAGTAGGGGCGGTACATGATCACGCTAGCCCTACGGGAGACTGTTCCCGTGGTGCGACGAGCTGACCGGGTGCGGGCGGTACCCGCATGATCGAGCGGTACACCCTCCCGGAGATGGGACGGGTCTGGAGCGACCAGCACAAGTACGAGCTGTGGTGCCGGGTCGAGACCCTGGTGCTCGAGGCGCACGCCGCGGCCGGGCGGGTGCCCGCGGACGTGGTGGAGCCGGTGCGCAACGCCCCGCCGCCGACGCCCGAGCGGGTCGCCGAGATCGAGGAGACGACGCAGCACGACGTGATCGCCTTCCTCACCGCGTGGGCCGACAACACCACGCCCCGGTCGGCGGCGGCCTACGTGCACCACGGCATGACGTCGTCGGACCTGCTCGACACCGCGCTCGCCGTTCAGCTGACCGAGGCCACCGACCTGCTGCTGGCCCGTCTCGACCGGCTGGTGGCGGTCCTGCGCGACCACGCGCTCGCCCACCGGCACACCATCAAGGTCGGCCGCACCCACGGGGTGCACGCCGAGCCCGACGTCTGGGGCCACCGGGTCGCCGACATCGCCTTCGCCGCCGCCCGCTCCCGGGACCGGCTGCGGGCCGCCCGCGAGCGGGTCGGGGTGGTGGCGATCTCCGGCGCCGTCGGCACCTACTCCCTGATCGACCCGTCGGTGGAGGTCGCCGTGGCCGACGCCCTCGGGCTGCGGCCGGCCGACGCGTCGACCCAGGTGGTGCTGCGCGACTCGGTCAGCGAGTGGGTCGCCGCCCTGGCGATCATCGCGACGGTCTGCGAGACGGTCGCACTCGAGGTGCGGCACGGGCAGCGCACCGAGGTGCGGGAGCTCTCGGAGGCCTTCGGCTCGGGCCAGAAGGGCTCGAGCGCGATGCCGCACAAGAAGAACCCGATCCGCTCCGAGCGCATCGCCGGGCTGGCCCGCGTGGTGCGCGCCGCCGTCGTCCCGGTGATGGAGGGCATCCCGCTGTGGCACGAGCGGGACATCTCCCACTCCTCCACCGAGCGGGTGTTCCTCCCCGACGCCGCCATCACCACCGACTACCTGCTGCACCTGACCACCGGCCTGGTGGCGAACCTCGTGGTGGACGCCGACCGGATGCGCGCCAACCTGGAGTCCACCGGCGGGCTGATCTACACGTCGTCCGTGCTGCTCGAGGTGGTCGAGGGCGGCCTGTCGCGCGAGGACGCCTACGCGCTGGTGCAGTCCGCGGCGATGGAGACGTGGAACACCGGGACGCCGTTCCGGGAGACGCTGCGGGCGCGGGCGGAGGCCGCCGGGGTGACCCTGGACGAGGAGCGGCTCGACGAGATCTGCCGGCCGGAGCGGTACGTGACCAACCTGGACCCGCTGTTCGAGCGCGTGGCTGCCCTGACGTGACCGTCGACCTGCCCCTGGTCGCCCGCGGCAAGGTGCGGGAGATCTACGACGCCTCCACCCCCGCCGCCCCCGACCGGCTGCTGCTGGTCGCCTCCGACCGGATCTCGGCCTACGACCACGTGCTGCCCACGCCGATCCCCGACAAGGGGCGGGTGCTGACGGCGCTGTCGGTCTGGTGGTTCGAGCAGCTGGCCCCGGTGCTGGAGTCCTTCGGCGCCGCGCACCACCTGATCTCCTCCACGGACGTGCCGGCTCCCGTGGCGGGGAGGGCGATGCTGGTGCGCCGGCTGTCGATGCTGCCGGTCGAGTGCGTGGCCCGCGGGTACCTGTCGGGGTCGGGCACCGCCGAGTACCGGCGCACCGGGTCCATCCGGGACGTCGCCCTGCCGGCGGGCCTCGTCGAGGGTTCGCGGCTGCCCGAGCCGGTGTTCACGCCCTCCACCAAGGCCGAGCTCGGGGAGCACGACGAGGCGATCGACTTCGCCGCGGTGGAGGCGGCCGTGGGCGCCGAGCGCGCCGCCGAGCTGCGGGAGCTCACGCTGGCCCTGTACCGGCGCGGCGCGGAGCTGGCGCAGCAGGCCGGGATCGTCCTCGCCGACACCAAGTTCGAGTTCGGCCTGGACCCCGGCGGGCGGCTGACCCTCGGCGACGAGGTGCTCACCCCGGACTCGTCGCGGTTCTGGCCGGCGATCACCTGGTCACCGGGCGCTCCGCAGCCGTCGTTCGACAAGCAGTACGTGCGCGACTGGCTCACGTCCTCCGGCTGGGACCGCGTCTCCCCGCCGCCGGAGCTGCCCGCCGACGTGGTGGCGGCGACCCGCGAGCGCTACGTGACCGCCTACGAGAAGCTCACCGGCACCACCTTCTCCTGATGCGGACGCACTCGGGCATCGCGTACCGCTCCGGCGGTCCCGGGGACGACCTGCTCGTCCTCCTCCACGGTCTCGGCGCCACGGGCGCGGTGTGGGATCGGCTGCTGCCGCTGGTCGAGCGCGACTGGCGGGGCTCGTGGGCGGTGCCGGACCTGCGCGGCCACGGCCGGTCGGTCGCCGAGCCGCCCTACGGGTACGCCGTGCACGCCGCCGACGTGGCGGAGCTGGCCGTGGCCCTCGGTGCCGCGCGGGTGACCGTGCTCGGGCACTCCTTCGGCGGGGTGGTCGGGGCGGTCCTCGCCGGCGGCTGGTACGGCGTCGACGTCGAGCGGGTGGTCGCCGTCGGCGTCAAGATCGACTGGACCGACGACGAGGTCGCCCGGGCGCGGTCCCTCGCCGTCCGCCCGCCCACGGTCCTGCCCACCGCGGCCGAGGCCGCCGAGCGGCACCTGCGGCTGGCCGGGCTCTCCGGGCTGGTCGCGCCGGACGACCCGGTCGCGCTGGCCGGCGTGTGGGAGACCGACGGCGGGTACACCCCCGCGCTGGACCCGCGGGCGTTCGGGGCGGTCGGCCCGTCGGTCGAAGATGTGCTGTCCCGGGCGGTCGCGCCGCTGCGGCTGGCGGCGGGGTCGGCCGACCCGATGGTGGGGCTGGCCGCGATGCGGCGGGTGGACCCGGGTGCGGTCCTGGTCGAGGGCGCCGGCCACAACGCCCACTGGGAGGCCCCCGACGCCGTGTGGTCGCTGCTCGCGGACTGAGCCCCGGCGGGCCGCGCCCTGCTGCCACCTCGGTTCGTCGAGTCATGCGAACTCGTGGTGATGCGGGCTCGATGACCACGAGTTCGCATGA
>NZ_JBJGYV010000025.1:0-69314 GCF_054050175.1 Geodermatophilus sp. SYSU D00697 | reverse complement strand
GACGTAGTCGCCGACGGCGACGTTGGTGACGCCCTCGCCGACGGCGGAGACGGTCCCGGCGGCCTCGTGGCCGAGCAGGAACGGGAACTCGTCGTTGATCCCGCCCTCGCGGTAGTGCAGGTCGGTGGCGCAGACGCCGCACGCCAGCACGTCGACCAGGGCCTCACCGGGCCCGGGGTCGGGGACGATGATCGTCTCGACGGTGACCGGAGCACCCTTGCTGCGGGCGACGACGCCCTTCACCTGGTGGGCCATCGTGGATCTCCTCTCGTGGGGGTGGGCGGACGGGTGCAGCGCCTGGGTGAGGGGCCGCCGCGGACCGGTGCGCGGTGCGGTGGCGAGGTCCTCCCGCGGCACCTCTTGACCCTGTCCGGCGCCGACCCTACTGTGTTGCGCGACTGATATACCAGTCTTAGTCACTGTTTCAGAACAGGAGGGACTGCGGCATGGTCCTCCAGGTTGACCGGGCCCCCGAGGCCTCCGCCCCGGACCGCGTGCTCGACCGGTCGCTGGCCGACACCGACCCGGAGGTGTCCGCCGCGATCTCCGCCGAGCTGACCCGGCAGCAGACCACGCTGGAGATGATCGCCAGCGAGAACTTCGCGCCGGTGGCCGTCATGCAGGCCCAGGGCTCGGTGCTGACCAACAAGTACGCCGAGGGCTACCCGGGCCGGCGGTACTACGGCGGATGCGAGCACGTCGACGTCGTCGAGCAGCTGGCCATCGACCGGCTGAAGGCCTTGTTCGGCGCCGAGTACGCCAACGTCCAGCCGCACTCGGGCGCGCAGGCCAACGCCGCGGCGATGTCCGCGCTGCTGGAGCCCGGCGACACCATCCTGGGCCTCGACCTCGCCCACGGCGGTCACCTGACCCACGGCATGAAGCTGAACTTCTCCGGCAAGCTCTACGACGTCGCCGCCTACCACGTGGGCCGCGAGGACCACCGGGTCGACATGGCCGAGGTGGAGGAGCTGGCGCGGGAACGGCGGCCCCGGCTCATCGTCGCCGGTTGGTCGGCCTACCCCCGCCAGCTGGACTTCGCCGAGTTCCGACGGATCGCCGACGAGGTCGGGGCCCACCTGATGGTGGACATGGCGCACTTCGCCGGACTCGTCGCCGCCGGGCTGCACCCCTCCCCGGTGCCGCACGCGCACGTGGTCACCTCGACCACCCACAAGACCCTGGGCGGGCCGCGCGGCGGCGTCATCCTGGCCACCGCGGACCTGGCGAAGAAGTTCAACTCGTCAGTCTTCCCGGGGCAGCAGGGCGGGCCCCTGGAGCACGTGATCGCCGCCAAGGCGGTCGCCTTCAAGCTGGCCGGTGAGCCGGCCTTCCGCGAGCGCCAGGAGCGCACCCTCGCCGGCGCCCGGATCCTGGCCGACCGGCTGCTGGCGGCCGACTCCCGCGATGCGGGCATCGACGTGGTCAGTGGCGGCACCGACGTCCACCTCGTCCTGGTGGACCTGCGGGAGTCGGCGCTCGACGGCCGGCAGGCCGAGGACCGGCTGCACTCGATCGGCATCACCGTCAACCGCAACGCCGTGCCCTTCGACCCCCGCCCGCCGATGGTCAGCTCCGGGGTGCGCATCGGCACCCCGGCGCTGGCCGCCCGCGGCTTCGACCTCGACGACTTCGCCGAGGTGTCCGACGTGATCGCCGCGGCGCTGCGGCCCTCGGTGGGCGAGGAGCAGCTCGCCGAGCTGCGCAGCCGGGTCACCCGGCTCGCCGACCGCCACCCGCTCTACCCCGACCTGACGGAGGTCCCCCGATGACGCTCGGTTCCTCCCACGCCACCCGCACCCCACGCACCCCCGGCGCGGACCTGCCGGAGCACCCCGACGCCCTGTGGCGGAGCCCGGAGCCCAAGCGCTCCTACGACGTGGTGGTCGTCGGCGGCGGCGGGCACGGCCTGGCCACCGCGCACTACCTGGCGAAGAACCACGGCATCACGGACGTCGCGGTGCTGGAGAAGGGCTGGCTGGCGGGCGGCAACATGGCCCGCAACACCACGATCATCCGGTCCAACTACCTGTGGGACGAGAGTTCGGGCATCTACGAGCACGCGCTGAAGCTGTGGGAGGGGCTCGAGGAGGACCTCGGCTACCCGATCCTGTTCAGTCAGCGCGGCGTGCTCAACCTCGCCCACACCCTGCAGGACGTCCGCGACAGCGTGCGCCGGGTCGAGGCCAACAAGCTCAACGGCGTCGACGCGGAGTGGCTGGAGCCCGACGAGGTCCGCAAGATCTGCCCGGTCGTCAACACGTCGACCGACATCCGCTACCCCGTCCTGGGAGCGACGTACCAGCCGCGGGCCGGCATCGCCAAGCACGACTACGTGGCCTGGGGCTTCGCCCGCCGCGCCGACGAGGCCGGCATCGACCTCATCCAGGACTGCGAGGTCACCGGGTTCGTCACCGACGGCGACCGGGTGACCGGGGTGCAGACCACCCGCGGCACCATCGGCGCCGGCCGGGTCGCCCTGTGCGCGGCCGGGCACACCTCGGTGCTCACCGATCTGCTCGGCATCCGCGTGCCGGTGCAGAGCCACCCGCTGCAGGCGCTGGTCTCCGAGCTGCTCGAGCCGGTGCACCCGACCGTGGTCATGTCCAACGCCGTGCACGTGTACGTCTCCCAGGCCCACAAGGGCGAGCTGGTGATGGGAGCGGGGGTCGACTCGTACAACGGCTACGGGCAGCGCGGCGCCTTCCACGTCATCGAGCGCCAGATGGCCGCCGCCGTCGAGCTCTTCCCGGTGTTCGCGCGGGCGCACCTGCTGCGCACGTGGGGCGGCATCGTCGACGTCAGCCCCGACGCGTCACCGATCGTCGGGCGGACCCCCTACGAGAACGTCTACCTCAACTGCGGGTGGGGCACCGGCGGCTTCAAGGCCACCCCCGGGATCGGCTGGGCCCTGGCCCACACCATCGCGAACGACGAGCCCCACCCGCTGGTGGCGCCGTTCAGCCTCGACCGGTTCGTCACCGGCGCACTCGTCGACGAGCACGGCGCCGCCGCCGTGGCCCACTGACCCAGGGAGTCCTCCGATGCAGCTCATCGCATGCCCGTGGTGCGGCCCCCGCGAGGAGGTCGAGTTCTCCTACGGCGGCCAGGCCCACGTCCCGTACCCGGCCGACCCGGCCGCGCTCTCCGACGAGGAGTGGGCGCACTACGTCTTCTTCCGCGACAACACCAAGGGCCGCTTCGCCGAGCGCTGGAACCACACCGCCGGCTGCCGCCGCTGGTTCAACGCCGTCCGGGACACCACCACCTACCGCTTCGAGAGCGTGTACCGCCTCGACGACCCGAAGCCGGTGACGTCATGAGCACTCCCTTCCGCACCGCCGCGGGCGGCCGCATCGACCGGACGACCTCGCTGCAGTTCACCTTCGACGGGCGCAGCTACACCGGTCACCCCGGCGACACCCTGGCCTCCGCCCTGCTCGCCGCGGGCCGGCACCAGGTCGCCACCAGCATCAGGCTCGGCCGGCCCCGCGGGATCGCGGCGGCCTGGGCGGAGGACCCGGGCGGCCTGGTGCAGGTCGAGGAGCCCTTCCCGGAGCCGATGCTGCTGGCCAGCACGATCGAGCTGTTCGACGGGCTGGTGGCCCACGGCCTGCCGGGCCAGGGCCGCCTGGCCGACGTGCCCGACTCCGCCCGCTACGACGCGGTCCACGCCCACGTCGACGTGCTGGTCGTGGGGGCCGGCCCCGCGGGCCTGACCGCCGCGCTCAGCGCTGCGCGGGCCGGGGCCCGCGTCGCGCTCGTGGACGAGCAGTCAGAGGCCGGCGGCTCCCTGCTGTCGGGCACCGACCGCATCGAGGGCGTCCCGGCGCCGGACTGGGTGGCGGACGCGGTCGCGGAACTGGCCGGCTCCCCGGAGGTGCTGCACCTGCAGCGCACCACCGCCTTCGGCGTCTACGACGACGGCTTCGCCCTCGCGCTGGAGCGGCGCACCGACCACCTCGGCGCCGCCGCACCCCGGCACGTCTCGCGCCAGCGGGTGTGGCGCATCCGGGCGCGGTCGATCGTGGTGGCGACCGGAGCGCACGAGCGCCCGGTCGTGTTCACCGACAACGACCGTCCGGGCATCATGCTCGCCGGCGCCGCCCGGACGTTCCTGCACCGCTACGGCGTGCTGCCCGGCCGCGAGGCCGTCGTGTTCACCACCAACGACAGCGCCTACGACGCTGCCCTCGACCTGTCCCGCGCCGGCGTGCGGGTGCAGGCGGTCGTCGACGCCCGGCCGGAGGGCTCGCCGCACCGGCGTGCGGAGTGCGAGGGCGCCGGGATCCGGGTGCTCACCGGGTCGGTCGTGACGGGCACGCGGGGCGTCGACCGGGTGACGCACGCCCTCGTCGCCCCGTTCGCGGACGGCGAGGTCGGGCCCGACAGCGCGATCGCCTGCGACACGCTGCTGGTCAGCGGGGGTTGGAACCCCGCCGTGCACCTGTTCAGCCAGGCCCGCGGCCGGCTCCGCTACGACGCCGGCCTCGGCGCCTTCGTGCCGGGGGAGGAGCTCGACGGCCTGTCGGTCGCCGGCTCGGCCGCCGGTGTGCTCGACCTGGCCGGGTGCCTGGCCGGCGGGCAGCGCGTGGCCCGCGCGGCGCTGTCGGCTCTGGCGATCGAGCCGGCCGCGGACGACCGGCTGCCCTCGGCCCCCGAGCCCGCCGAGCCCGCCGCGCCGCTGGTGCTGTGGCGGGTGCCGGACACCGCCGGCGCCGACGGCAGCACCCAGTTCGTCGACCTCCAGCGCGACGCCACGGTCGCCGACATCGCCCGGGCCATCGGTGCCGGCCTCCGCTCGATCGAGCACGTCAAGCGCTACACGACGATCGGGACCGCACACGACCAGGGCAAGACCTCCGGCGTCCTCACGTCGGGCATCACCGCCGAGCTGCTCGGCGTCCCGGTGCAGGACACCGGCACCACCACCTTCCGGCCGCCCTACACCCCGGTGGCCTTCGCCGCGCTGGCCGGCCGGGACCGCGGCTGCCTGTTCGACCCGGAGCGGGTCACCGCGCTGCACGAGTGGCACGTGGCGGCCGGGGCGGTCTTCGAGGACGTCGGCCAGTGGAAGCGTCCCCGCTACTACCCGCGGCCCGGCGAGGACATGGAGGCCGCCGTCCTGCGGGAGTGCGCCGCGGCCCGGACCGGCGTCGGCATCCTCGACGGCTCCACCCTCGGCAAGATCGACGTCCAGGGTCCGGACGCCGCCGTCCTCCTGGACCGGCTCTACACCAACCTGATGAGCAGCCTGAAGGTCGGCTCGGTCCGCTACGGCGTCATGTGCGGCGTCGACGGCATGGTCATCGACGACGGCACCGTGCTGCGCCTGGCCGAGGACCGCTTCCTCGTCCTCACCACCACCGGCGGCGCGGCGAAGGTCCTCGACTGGATGGAGGAGTGGGCCCAGACCGAGTGGCCGGACCTGCGGGTCCACTGCACCTCGGTCACCGAGCAGTGGGTCACCTTCCCCGTCGTCGGCCCTCGCTCCCGCGACGTCGTCGCGGCCGTCTTCCCCGGCGTGGACGTCGCCAACGAGGCCTTCCCCTTCATGACCTGGCGGGACACGACCCTCGAGGGCGTGCCCGTCCGGCTGGCGCGGATCAGCTTCTCCGGCGAGCTGGCCTTCGAGGTCTACGTCAACCCCTGGTACGCGGTCGCCGTGTGGGAGCGGCTGCTCGAGGCCGGCCGCCCGTACGGCATCACGCCCTACGGCACGGAGACCATGCACGTCCTCCGTGCCGAGAAGGGCTACCCGATCATCGGGCAGGACACCGACGGCACGGTCACCCCGCACGACCTCGGCATGGCCTGGGCGGTGTCGAAGAAGAAGCCCGACTTCGTCGGCAAGCGCAGCTTCTCGCGGCAGGCCAACGCCGACCCGCTGCGCAAGCAGCTGGTCGGGCTGCTGCCGCTGGACCGCCGGACGGTGCTGCCGGAGGGCTCGCAGATCGTCGAGTTCCGCGCCGACGGCCAGCTGCCACCGCCGCCGGTCCCGATGCTCGGCCACGTCACCTCCAGCTACCGCAGCGCCGAGCTCGAGCGCCCGTTCGCCCTCGCCCTGGTCAAGGGCGGCCGGGAGCGGATCGGCGACACCGTCCACGTCCCCGTCAACGGCAGCCTCGTCCCGGTCGAGGTCACCGGCTCGGTGCTGGTCGATCCCGAAGGAGCCCGTCGCGATGGCTGAGCTGCTGCGCACCCACCCCCTGAGGGCCAGGCACCCCCTGGAGGCCAGGCACCCCCTGGAGGCGTGGGACACCGCCTTCGAGCGGCTGCCCGGCACCGTCGGCATCGCCGCCGAACCGTTCGTGGCGATGGTCGACGTCCGGCTCGGTGAGGTCGGCGCCCAGGCGTCGGCGGCGCTGGGCGTCGACCTGCCGACGGCTCCCAACACCTGGGTGCCGGCCGGATCGGGGCGGGCCGTCTGGCTCGGCCCCGACGAGTGGCTGCTCACCAGCACCACCGAGGCACCCGAGGAGCTCGAGGCCCGGGTGCGGGCCGCCGTCCTGCCGCTCGGTGGGGCCGCGACCGACGTCTCCGCGCAGCGGATCGGCCTCCGGCTGACCGGTGCCCGGGTGCGCGACGTCCTCGCCAAGGGCTGCTCGATCGACCTGCACCCGCGGGTGTTCGGCCGGGGGAGCAGCGCGCAGACGACGCTGGGCCAGGCGGGCGTCGTCCTGCTGGGCCTGTCCGACACCGGCGACGACGTCGTCGTCCTCGTCCGGTCGTCCTTCGCCGGCTACCTCGCCGAGTGGCTGCTCGACGCGGCCCTCGAGTTCACGACCACCCCCACCCACGACCGCTGACCGGCCCGTCAGTCAGGAGCAGAGCAATGTCCAGCACCCCTCGTGTGGTCATCATCGGAGCGGGGATCGTCGGCGCCAACCTGGCCGACGAGCTGACCGCCCGTGGCTGGGACCGCGTCACCGTGGTCGACCAGGGGCCCCTCCCGCTGACCGGGGGCTCCACGTCGCACGCCCCCGGGCTGGTCTTCCAGACCAACCCCTCCAAGACGATGACCGCCTTCGCGAGCTACACCGTCGAGAAGCTCCTCAGCATCGACGTCGACGGCGCCTGGTGCTTCAACCAGGTCGGCGGGCTCGAGGTGGCCACCACGCCGGAGCGGCTCGCCGACCTGCACCGCAAGCAGGGCTGGGCCACCTCCTGGGGCGTCGAGGCGCAGGTGGTCGACGTCGACGAGTGCGTGCGGCTGCACCCCCTGGTCGACCGCGACCGGATCCTCGGCGGCCTGCACATCCCCTCCGACGGCCTGGCCAAGGCGTCCCGGGCGGTCGTCGCCCTGGCCCGCCGCGCCGAGGCGCGGGGCGCCCGCTTCCAGGGCTCGACCCGGGTGACCGGCATCGAGCAGGCCGGCGGCCGGGTCACCGGCGTCCGCACCCCGGACGGCGTCATCCCCGCCGACCTCGTCGTCTCGTGCGCCGGTTTCTGGGGCCAGGAGCTCGGCGCCATGGTCGGGATGGACGTCCCCCTGCTCCCGCTGGCCCACCAGTTCGTCTGGACCGGCCAGGTGCCCGACCTCGTCGGCCGCAACGACGAGCTCAGCGAGGCGAGCCTGCCGATCCTGCGCCACCAGGACCAGGACCTCTACTACCGGGAGCGCGTCGACCGCCTCGGGATCGGGTCCTACGCCCACCGGCCGATGCCCGTGGACCTGCGCGAGCTGCCCCAGGGGGACGGCGTCCGGGAGTCGTCGATGCCCTCGATGCTGCCCTTCACCGAGGAGGACTTCGCGCCGGCCTGGGAGCAGAGCCAGCTGCTGCTGCCCTCGCTGCGCTCGTCGAAGATCGACAACGGCTTCAACGGGGTGTTCTCGTTCACGCCGGACGGCGGCCCGCTGATCGGGGAGTCGCGGGACGTGGCCGGCTTCTGGATCGCCGAGGCCGTCTGGGTGACCCACTCGGCCGGGGTGGCCCGCTCGGTGGCCCAGCTGCTCGTCGACGGCCGCAGCGAGGTCGACCTGCACGGCTGCGACGTGCACCGCTTCGAGGACGTCCAGCTCGCGCCGGAGTACGTCAACGAGACCTCGCAGCAGAACTTCGTCGAGGTCTACGACGTGGTCCACCCGCTGCAGCCGCGGCTGTCCCCGCGCGACCTGCGGGTCAGCCCCTTCCACGCGCGGCAGCAGGAGCTCGGCGCGGTCTTCCTCGAGGCCGGCGGCTGGGAGCGGCCGCACTGGTACGAGGCCAACGCCGGCCTGCTCGACCAGCTGCCCGCGGAGTGGGTGCCACCGGAGCGCGACGCGTGGGCCGGGCAGTTCTGGTCCCCGATCGCGGTGGCCGAGGCGTGGCGGACCCGCACCGCCGTGGCCCTGTACGACATGACGCCGCTCAAGCGGCTCGAGGTCAGCGGCCCCGGCGCCCTCGCCCTCCTGCAGCGGCTGACGACCGGCGAGATGGACAAGTCGGTCGGGTCGGTGACCTACACGCTCGCCCTCGACGGGGCCGGCGGCATCCGCAGCGACCTCACCGTGGCCCGGCTGGGGGAGCAGCTGTTCCAGATCGGTGCCAACGGACCCCTCGACCTCGACCACCTCCTGCGCGAGGCGCCCGACGACGGCAGCGTGCAGGTGCGGGACGTCACCGGGGGCACGTGCTGCATCGGGCTGTGGGGCCCGCGGGCCCGCGACCTGGTGCAGCGGGTCAGCTCCGACGACTTCTCCAACGACGGGCTGAGGTACTTCCGCGCCAAGCGGGCCCGGATCGGGGGAGTTCCGGTGACGGCGATGCGGCTGTCCTACGTCGGCGAGCTCGGCTGGGAGGTCTACACCAGCGCCGACAACGGCCGGCGGCTGTGGGACGTGCTGTGGCGGGCCGGCCAGGACCTCGGCGTCATCGCCGCGGGCCGAGCCGCCTTCAACAGCCTCCGGCTGGAGAAGGGCTACCGCGCCTGGGGCCACGACATGACCACCGAGCACGACCCCTACGAGGCCGGTCTGGGCTTCGCCGTCCGCAGGCAGAAGGCCGCCGACTTCGTCGGGAGAGAGGCCCTCGCCGGGAAGGGCGAGGACACGGTGGACCGCCGGCTGTCCTGCCTGACGATCGACGACGGCCGCAGCGTCGTCCTCGGCCACGAGCCGGTCCTCGTCGACGGCCGGCCGGCCGGATACGTGACCAGCGCGGCCTTCGGGCACACCGTCGGCCGGCCGATCGCCTACGCCTGGCTGCCGGCCTCCGCGACCGTCGGGACGAGGGTCGAGATCGAGTACTTCGGCACCCGCATCCCCGCCACCGTCGCCGCCGAACCGCTCGTCGACCCCGAGATGACCCGGATCCGAGGCTGAGGTGCCGGTGACCGCCGCGGCCGTCCCCGCGCTCCTGCAGCACACGGTCGCCTCCGCGCGCGGTCGGTAGGTCGGAGGACCCGATGACCGGCACGGCGGTGGCGGCCCCCACGACCGCGGGCACCGGCCACTCGACACACCCCCTCAGCCGGGTCCTCCGCGCGGGCCGGCCCCGGGTCTGCGGCATCCTCAACGTCACGCCCGACTCCTTCTCCGACGGTGGGCTGTTCGACGACCTCGAGCGGGCGGTCGAGCACGGTTGCCGCCTGGTGGCCGAGGGCGCCGACCTCATCGACGTCGGCGGGGAGTCGACCCGACCGGGGTCGCGTCCGCCGACCCTCGCCGAGGAGCTCGACCGCGTCGTCCCGGTGGTCGAGGCCCTCACCCGTCAGGTCCCCGTGCCGCTGTCGGTGGACACCTCCCGGCCGGAGGTGATGAGAGCGGCGGTGGCCGCCGGCGCGAGCATGGTCAACGACGTGCGCGCGCTCCAGCGGCCGGGCGCGCTGGGGGCCGCGGCGGAGCTCGGCGTGCCGGTGTGCCTCATGCACATGCAGCGCTCGCCGGAGACCATGCAGGAGGACCCGCGCTACCGGGACGTCGTCCCCGAGGTGCGTGCCTTCCTCGCCGCGCGCATCGCTGCCTGCCTCGACGCCGGCATCCGTCCCGAGCACGTCCTGGTCGACCCGGGGTTCGGGTTCGGCAAGACACTGGCGCACAACGTCGCGCTGCTGGCGTCGCTCGACGCCCTCACCGGCCTGGGGGTGCCGGTCATGGTGGGGCTGTCCCGGAAGTCGATGCTCGGTCAGCTGACCGGGCGGACCGTGGGGGAGCGGCTGCCCGGTTCCCTGGCCGCGGCGCTCGTCGCGGTCCAGCGCGGGGCGTCCGTGCTGCGCGTGCACGACGTCGCGGCCACGCGCGACGTCCTGGCGGTCCTGGACGCCGTCGACGCGGCTCTGCCGGCCCTGGCGAGGTCCCCCTAGATCACCTCGCGGATCGTCTTCTCGAAGCCGAGGACGTGCTCGCGGGCGAGGTCGTCGGCCCGGTCGGCGTCGCCGGCGGCGATCGCCCGCAGCAGCTCCACGTGTTCCCGGACGTGCTCGTCGACCGTGGGGAGCCGATCGAGGAACAGGCAGAAGATCCGCGTCGCCAGGTTGTCGTAGCGGATCAGGACGTCCTCCAGGTGCGGGTTCCCCGCAGCCCGGTAGATGGCCCGGTGCACGGCGAGGTCCCAGCGCATGAGCTCGGTCCGGTCGACCCGGGTGACGTCGAGCTGCTCGATGTGCGCGGCCAGCTCCTCGAGGTCCGGCTGCACCGTCCGGGGAGCGCGTTCGGCGGCCCGGCGGGCGGCCAGCGGCTCCAGCTGGGCGCGGATGTCGGAGATGTGCGCCAGGTCGGAGATGTCCATGCCCGTGGCGAAGGTGCCGCGCCGCGGGTAGGACACCACGAGCCGGTCGCCCTCCAGCCGCTTGAGCGCCTCGCGGACCGGCGTCCGGCCCACGCCCAGGTCCTTGGCCAGCTCGTCGTCGTCGATCGGGTCGCCCGGGCGGATGTCCAGCATGATCAGCCGGTCCCTGATCGCCACGTAGGCCCTGTCCGCCAGGGACGCGGCTGCCGACGGGTCGAGGTCCAGGGGAGCGAGGGTCACCAGCAGATCGTACGGGTTGGTGGCCAACGGGTCTTGCCTCGCCAGGGGGATCGACATACCGTAACCATACATCTGATATACCAATCGTGTACCTAGCTCGCGATTGGTGTCCGACTCGGCAGCGGGAGAGGGAGGCACGGGTGACCATCAGCGCCTTCGACCTGTTCAAGGTCGGCATCGGCCCGTCCAGCTCCCACACCGTCGGGCCCATGCGGGCCGCTGCGTGCTTCGTCACGCGACTGTCCGAGGAGGGGCTGCTCGGGCAGGTGGCCGGCGTCCGGTGCGAGCTGTTCGGGTCGCTCGGCGCCACCGGGCGCGGCCACGGCAGTGTCCCGGCCGTCGTCCTCGGCCTGGAGGGGGAGCAGCCCGACGTCGTCGACCCGCTCGCGGCCCGGCCGCGGGTCGAGGCCATCCGCCACGAGGGCGAGCTGCGACTGGCCGGCGAGCACCCGATCGCCTTCTCGGTGGACGACGACGTCGTGCTCCACCGGCGCAGACGGCTGGAGTTCCACAGCAACGGGATGCTCTTCACGGCGCTCGACCCCGACGGTGCCGAACTGCGCCGTCGCGAGTACTACTCGGTGGGCGGCGGCTTCGTCCTCGACGAGGACGAGGCCGGCAACCCGGTGGTCGTCGAGGACCCCACGCCGGTGCGCCACCCCTTCCGCACCGGCGAGGAGTTGCTGACCCGCACCCGCGAGACCGGCCTGCGGATCAGCGACGTGATGCTGGCCAACGAGCTCGCGTGGCGCAGCGAGGCCGAGGTCCGCGCCGGCCTGCTGCACATCTGGTCGGTGATGCAGGAGTGCGTGGAGCGCGGCACCCGGACCACCGGCGTCCTGCCCGGCGGGCTGAGGGTCCGCCGGCGCGCGGCTGCCCTGCACGCCCAGCTGGCGAGCCACCCGGACGAGGGCGACCCGCTGCGCGCCATGGAGTGGGTGACCCTCTACGCCCTGGCGGTCAACGAGGAGAACGCCGCCGGTGGGCGGGTGGTCACCGCGCCGACCAACGGCGCCGCCGGCATCGTGCCCGCGGTCCTGCACTACTACCGCGACTTCGTCGACTCCTGCTCGGAGGACGGGGTGGTGCGGTTCCTGCTCACCGCTGCGGCGATCGGCCTGCTGTTCAAGGAGAACGCCTCCATCTCCGGAGCCGAGGTGGGCTGCCAGGGCGAGGTCGGATCGGCCTGCTCCATGGCGGCCGCCGGCCTGGCCGAGGTCCTCGGGGGGACGCCGGAGCAGGTGGAGAACGCCGCCGAGATCGGCATCGAGCACAACCTCGGCCTCACCTGCGACCCGGTCGGCGGGCTGGTGCAGATCCCGTGCATCGAGCGCAACGCCGTCGGCTCGGTCAAGGCCATCACCGCCGCCCGGATGGCCGTGCGCGGGGACGGCCGGCACCACGTCCCGCTGGACAAGGCCATCAAGACGATGCGCGAGACCGGTGCGGACATGAAGGACAAGTACAAGGAGACCGCCCGTGGCGGGCTGGCGCTCAACGTCGTCGAGTGCTGAGGAGGCACCCGTGTCCCACCCCTTCACCCTCACGCTGAGCTGCCAGGAGCGCCCGGGCATCGTCCACGCGGTCAGCTCGTTCCTGTTCGAGCACGGCTGCGACATCGTCGAGCACCAGCAGTTCGACGACGCCGTGCGCGGCCAGTTGTTCCTGCGGACGGCGTTCGTCTGCTCGCAGGACACCGATGCCGCCCGGCTGTCGGAGGAGTTCGCGGCGGTGGCCGACGAGTTCGGCATGTCCTACCAGGTCTGCGGCGACCAGCCACAGCGCGTGCTCGTCATGGTGTCCAAGCTCGGTCACTGCCTCAACGACCTGGTCTTCCGCTGGCGGGCCGGCTCCCTCGGCGCCGAGCTGGTCGCGGTTGTCTCCAACCACGAGGACCTGCGCCCGATGGCGGAGGCGGCCGGGCTGCCGTTCCTCCACGTGCCCGTGACGCCGGGGACCAAGCGGGAGGCCGAGGAGCGGCTGCTCGAGCTGGTCGACGAGCACCACGCCGACCTGGTCGTGCTCGCCCGGTACATGCAGGTGCTCTCCGACGAGGCCTGCGCCGCCCTGCACGGCCGGGCGATCAACATCCACCACTCGTTCCTGCCCGGCTTCAAGGGCGCCAAGCCCTACCACCAGGCCTTCGACCGCGGCGTGAAGCTGGTCGGCGCGACCGCCCACTACGTGACCCCCGACCTCGACGAGGGGCCGATCATCGAGCAGGAGGTCATCCGCATCGACCACACCTACGACCCGCGCGCCCTGGCCACGGTCGGCCAGGACGCCGAGGCCCTGGCGCTGTCCCGGGCGGTGCGCTGGCACGGCGAGCGGCGGGTGCTGCTCAACGGCTCCAGCACGGTCGTCTTCCGGTGAACCGGCCGGTGGGCGGAACCCAGGGGACCCGGGGCGCGTTCGGGGGTGCCGCGGAGCTCGCTGCCCGCGACCGCGCTCACTGCCCGGCGGGGTCAGCTCCGTCCTGGCCGCGGTCCCGGTCCTCGGCCCGCACGCTGCTGGCCGGCGGGTCGGTGCGCTCGAGCCGCTGACGGATCGCCGCGACGTTGAGCGCCAGGTCCTCGAGCGCCTCCACCGCGCGCGTCGCCAGCGCGAACGTCAGGTTCTCCCGCTGCCGGTCCGCGCTGGGCTCGCGGTCGCCCTGGGTGAGCTCGGCGCGCTCGCGCGGACGACGCGTCGCCTCCGCCCACGGGTCGTCGCCGCTCCGCGGACCGCCGAAGAGCTCGCGCATCATCCGCTGCGCCAGCTCGAGGAACTCGCCGGGGTCGGGCCGGTCGGTCGCCATGGTCCCCTCCGCTCCTGTCGGGCACGTCCCGCGGAGCCGGGGCCGGCTGTCCGCAGCGACACCACCAACCTACGACCGCATCGCCGACCCGTCAGCCCGTCCGCCACGGCCGCAGCTTGTGGGGGTTGCGCACCGCCCAGATGTGCTGCACGTGGCCACCCGCGACGCCGAACGCCAGCACGGCCACGGTCGCACCGCGCTCCTGGACGACGAGGCCGGGCTGACCGTTGACCGTCCGCTCCAGCACGGTCAGGCCGGGTGACCGCTCGAGGATGCCGACGAGGAGGCGCGCGGTGTCCGCGGCGCCCCGGATCGGACGGAGCGCGGCGCTGACGACGCCACCGCCGTCGGCGATCGTCGTGGCACCGGGATCGAGGAGAGCGACGAGGGCGTCGATGTCCTTGGCCTCCCACGCGTCCTTGAAGCGCCGGACGACGTCGGCCTGCTGGGTCGCCGGGGTCGCGGCGACCCGCGCTGCGCGGATGCGGCGGCGAGCCGACGAGGCCAACTGGCGGCAGGCCGCCGGCGTGCGGCCGACGATCTCGGCCACGTCGGCGAAGGGGTAGCCGAAGACGTCGTGCAGGACGAGGGCGACGCGCTCGGCCGGGGTCATCGACTCGAGCACGACCAGGAAGGCCATGGTGATCGACTCGTCGAGGGTGACGCGGTCGGCCGGGTCGACCGAGGTGGCCCCTGGGCGCCCGGCCATCCACTCGGTGCGTTCGGGCACCGGCTCGGGGATCCACTCGCCGACGTAGCGCTCCCGTCGGGCCCGTGCCGAGCCGAGCAGGTCCAGGCAGGCGCGACTGGTCACCGTCGTCAGCCAGGCGCCGGGGGACTCGATGGCGTCCTGCTGGTGTCGGGGCATGGCGAACCAGCGGGCGTACGCCTCCTGGACGACGTCCTCGGCCTCGGCCAGGGAGCCCAGGAGCCGGTACGCGACGGCGATCAACCGGCGTCGCTCACCCAGGAGCACGCCGAGGGCCGGGTCGGACCGCTCGCCGCCCGAGCCCGATGCGGTGGTCATGGTGCCGAGGCCTCCCGTCGTGTCCGCCTCTCCCTCCGACGATCCAGCCCGCCCGGATGTGAGGTCGCAGCCTCGCCTCACATCCGGTGCGGCCGGGTCGTCGGACGGGTGGACGAGCACTGCAACGACCCTCGGAGGGGGATGCCGTCGTGGAACCGGTGAAGGTCGCCGTCGTCTACTACAGCGCCACAGGGACCGTGTACGCCCTGGCACGAGCCGTCGCCGAGGGCGCGGAGAAGGCCGGGGCCGACGTCCGGCTGCGCAGGGTCGCCGAACACGCCCCACGGGAGGCGAACGGTGCCGACCCGACCCGGGCCGCGCACCCCGAGGACGCCGCCGATGTGACCCTGGTCGGCCTGGCGGACCTGGCCTGGGCCGACGCGGTGCTGTTCGGCACGCCCACCCGTTTCGGCAACCCGGCCAGCCAGCTCCTGGCGTTCCTCGACACCACCGGCAGGCTGTGGCGGGAGGGCCGGCTCGCCGACAAGGTGTACTCGGCCTTCACCGCCAGCACCACTGCCCACGGTGGACAGGAGTCCACCCTCCTGGCACTGGGGACGGCCTTCTCCCACTGGGGCGGCATCATCGTGCCCCCGGGCTACACCGACCCCGTCCAGTTCCGGTCGGGCAACCCCTACGGCACCTCGCACGTGTCCGGGGACGGTCCGCCCGGCGACGTGGCCCTGGAGGCGGCCCGTCACCAGGCCCGGCGAGTCGTCGAGACCGCGGCCGCGCTCAAGGCCGGCCGCGCCGCCTGGTCCGGGCCGGGCCTCCGGGCGCGCCGGACGGGTCGCGCGTTGTGCCGGTGGCCGACGACGGCCATCGTGGACGGGTGATCGACACCGAACTGCCGACGGCGCCGTCGGTCGACGAGCTGACCCGGGGGTTCGCCGCCTGCCTGGCCTCGGTCACCGAGGTGCCCGTGACCGAGCTGCCCCTGCCCGCGAGCGGCCTGCACGCGGCCCTGGGTGCCTGGCGGACCTGGCTGGCCGAGCACGGCTCCGGCCTGGTGCCGATCGCCGACCCCGTGCGGTTCCAGTGGGCCGGGTGGTGGATCGCCGTCGTGGACGCCACCGATCCCGGCCGGACCGGCGCACCGCAGGCCGCCGTCCTGGCGTTCGGCACCCCGCCGGGCGTCGTGCTCAGCCCCCAGGACACCGCGCTCCTCGGCCGGGCCACCGCGGACCTGCCCATCGCTGCCGCCTACGCGGTCGCCTCCCTCGACCCGGTGCTGCGGCCGGTGCCGGCCGTCCCCGGCCTGCACGGCACCGTCGAGGGACTGGCCGTCGCACCGGCCGCCGAGGCGCCCATGCAGCTGGTCGAGGTCGCCCGGGCCCGTGCCGGCCGGGGCCTGGACGGCGACCGGTACGCCGCCGGAGCCGGCACCTTCAGCCCCCGCGCCGACCGCCGGCCCGGCTACGACCTGACCCTGATGGCCGCGGAGGTCCTCGACGACCTCGCCGCGGCCGGCTCCGCCGTCGGCTTCGCCGCCACCCGGCGCAACGTCCTCACCCGCGGCCTGGACGTCAATGCGCTGGTCGGCCGCACCTTCCGCATCGGCGACGTGCTCTGCGAGGGCCGTCGGCTGTGCGAGCCCTGCGTCCACCTGGACCGGCTCAGCGGGCCGGGCCTGCTGCGCCCGCTGATCCACCGGGGTGGCCTGCGCGTCGACGTCCTCACCGACGGGGAGATCCGGCGGGGAGCGCCGATCCGGCCCACCTGACTCCCCGCCGAGCGGAGGTGGCGGGTCAGGCCGGCGTCCCGGGGGTCGGGGACCCGGCCAGCCACGCGGCGCCCTCCTCGTAGAGACGCCGCACCGCGTCGCCGGTCAACCCGGGCAGCCCGCGCTTGACGGTGAAGCCGGCCTTGGTCTGTAGGTAGCCCAGGTGCCGGTAGCCGACGGGGAAGGAGTCGAGCAGCTCGCGGTCGACCTCGATCGTCGCGGCCGGGTCGACCACGTCGAGCCGGTCCTTCTCGTAGACGGGCTGGCGCCGGGTGATCCGCCACTCGCCGTCCAGCCTGGTCAGGAAGTCGTAGAACCGGCCGGTGCACAGGACGTCGACCTCGACGCCGTCGACTTCGGCACGCTGGTTGATGGTCATCTTGGTCTGCGCGACGGCCCGGTCGCCGGCGATGTCGGCGGAGTGGCCCCCGAGGAAGTGCAGGATGCTGACGCCGTTCTCGAAGCCTGTCCGGCTCACCGCGATGAACTCCCGCGCGGGGCCCTGGAACCAGGTGGCGCTCATCCAGCCCTGCTCCGGGTGCCAGACGGTGGCGAAGCGGTCCCAGTCCCCGGCGTCCCGCCAGATCGCCCAGTTCTCGACGAGTCGGCGGATCTCCTGGCGGTCCTGCTCCTCGGCGCTCATGGGCCCATCCTCGGGTCCCGGACGGCGGCCTGCGACGTCGCGGAGGGATCCCTGCTACCGGGCCACGCGCAGCGCCCGCGCGGGGGAGGTGGGGAGGTCGGCCGCGGCCGCGCCCCCGGGCAGCAGGACGAGCGCGGGGCGGGTGCCGGCCGTGCGGGGGCCGCCGAGCCGGACCCGGGGGGACGTGTTCGCGTAGCCGGCGGGCAGCCGGTCGCACTCGTCGCCGGCGGGCCGCGGCGCCGCGGGAGCGGCAGGGGTCTGCGCCAGGTGGACGTAGAGGATGCCGTCCGCGGGGTCGTAGATCCTCATCTCCTCCTCGCCTCCTCCCCGGACCCGCGCCGGTGCGGGAGCCGCGCTCTGCGGTGTGGACACCGGCGGTGCGATCCGGACGAGGACAGCGTGCACCCGGGGTACGACAGGAACCCGACCGCTCAGCCGACGGCGAGGGGGTGCCACGGACCCGTCCAGGGCCGGCGGCTGTACTGCAGCTCCAGCCGGCCCGGACCGGCCTCGACGAGCTCACCGAAGACGGTCGCGAACACCAGGCCGTCCCGCTCGTGGCGGACCACCAGGGCGCCCGGGTCGTCCCGCGGCGGCTCCTTCTCCACGAGCCGCCGCCAGCCGTCCGGGTGGTCGGCGTCGGTGAACAGCGGCAGGAACCGGTCGGCCTTGCGGTCCTCGGGACCACCGGAGGTGACCATCCAGGTGCCCGGCGGGTGCTCGGTCGTCGTCAGCCGCTCGCCGTCGAAGTCCCAGGTGGTCAGCCGGTCCGGCGCGGCCAGGACGAGCAGGAAGCTGGCCATCCCGTCCACGTGGACCGCGTCGAGCCAGTCGACGCCGTGCTCGGCGCCCAGCAGGGGCAGGACGCCGCGGCTCGGCGCGCCCGGGTCGGCCTCCCGCTTCTGCGGCCGGTTCAGCACCAGGGCGGTGACCCCGGTCCCGACCCGGGTCGCGCACCACGTCCCGCCCGCGACGCGGTCGCGGCCGCCGACGAGGTCGGGGTGCTCCGGCCACCACCGTCCGGGGTCGTCGAACTCCCGGGTGGTCAGCTCGTCCCGGAGGGCGAGGATCCGCACGGCCGCGCCCGGGGCCCACCGGACGACCACCGTGCACATGCCGCCGATCGTGCCAGCCGGGCGGCAGCGCGGGTCAGGGACGCCGGACGGCCCGAGCCATCGACCGGGTGAGCAGGCCGGCCGCGGCAGCCGCGGCAGCAGCGATCGCGGTCCGGAGCAGACGGTCCTTCACGGCGGCCTCCTCGTGCAGTGGTGAGCCCGGCCCGGGCGAGCAGGAGTGTGGCCCCGCTGTCCGCAACGGGTCGACCGGGTCCGGCGTGCCGACGGACGGCGACCGAGAAAAAGCCAGGAAACCTGTACATCTGGCGGGGGCGCTGTCAGGGTGGTCCACATCACACGACCGAGGCCGGGCGTCGTCCCGGTGGAGTGGGGTGGACATGAGCAGGTGGGGGACCCGGCTGACGGTGGTCGCAGGGGCCGTCGCGTTGGTCGGTGCTGGGGCGTCGGGAGCCGTGGCGAGCGCCGCTCCGCCGGTGCAACCGGAGCTGCCGCCCGGGGAGCACACCGGGGCGCTGGCCGGCGGGGGCGACTGGCTGGCGCACGTGCCGCAGGAGTGGAACGGGACCGTCGTCCTGTTCGCGCACGGCTTCGGCCGGATGACCGCCCAGGACGCGCCTGACGAGGAGACCCGGCAGGCGCTGCTCGAGCGGGGTTACGCACTCGTGGGGTCGTCCTACTCCGGGCCGTCGCTGTGGGCGCTGGAGTCGGCGGTCGACGACCAGTTCGCCGCCCTGGCGGCGTTCGAGGAGCGGCTCGGCGTCGAGCCGGAGCGGACGATCGCCTTCGGCCGGTCCATGGGCGGTCTGGTCAGTGCCCGGCAGGCCGAGGACCCCCGGGGGGAGATCGACGGCGTCCTCACCACCTGCGGGATCGTGGCCGGCGCGCTCAACCTCAACAACTACCAGCTCGACGGGGTGTACGCGCTGTCCTCCCTGCTGGCGCCGGGGCAGGACATCCCGCTGGTCCGGTACGAGAGCGCGGAGCAGGCGGCGCAGGCGGCCGACGACCTGATCGCGGCGGTCACCGCGGCGCAGGGGACGCCCGAGGGGCGGGCCCGGATCGCGCTCGCCGCCGCGTACCTCAACATGGCCACCTGGACCACGGGTGAGGCCCCGGCGGACCCGGGGGACCCGGCCGCCGAGGAGGCGCAGCAGTTCGAGGCCCTCGTCGCCGGCGGCGGGCTCGAGCGGTACGTGACCGGCCGGCAGCAGATCGAGCTGGTGGCCGGCGGCAACAGCGCCTACAACGCCGGCGTCGACTACCGGGAGCTGCTCGACAGCAGTCCGCGCGCCGGCCAGGTGCGGGAGCTGTACCAGGACGCGGGGCTGGACCTCGACGCCGACCTGGACGCCCTGACCCGGGGCGCCGACATCGAGGCCGACCCGGACGCGGTGGCCGACCTGACCCGCTCGTCGATGGTGACCGGCGAGCTGGAGGTGCCGCAGCTGGCCATCCACACCGTCGCCGACGAGCTCGTGCCGGTGGAGCACGAGGACTGGTACGCCGAGCAGGTGCACCGGGCCGGCGACACCCGGCTGCTGCGCCAGGCCTACGTCGAGGGACCCGGCCACTGCGAGTTCCGGCCGGCCGAGCACGTCGCCGCGCTGCAGGCCCTCGAGGAGCGGCTCGACACCGGCCGCTGGAGGGACGTGGCCACGCCGCCGAGCCTGAACGCGGCAGCCGACGCCCTCGGGCTCGGGACGCCCGCGCGGTTCGCCGAGTTCGACCCGTCCCGGCTGGTCGGTGGCCTCGGGGAGCCCGGGCGCGACCGCTAGGTCGCCGGGGAGCGGCCGCCGGCCGGGTCGGCCGGCGACCCCGGCCGGCGGCCCTCCTCAGCGGCGCGGCGCGTGGTCCAGGGCGGTGCGGCAGAGCAGGACGTAGCGGCGGAGGTCCTCGGCCTGGGCCGGGGTCAGCGGGGCGACCATCCTCGTCTCGAGGTCGCCCACGGCGTCCCGGAACCGGTCGAGGAGCTCCCGGCCGCGGTCGGTGATCCGGAGGACCCGGCGCCGCCGGTCGCCCGGGTCCGGGATCCGGGACACCAGGCCGCGCTCCTCGAGGACGGCGACCATGTCGGCGGCGCTCTGGTCGGTGACGAACGAGTTGCGGGCCAGCTCCGCGGTGCTCAGGTCCGCGGAGCGCTCCAGCACGGTCAGCGCCGTGTACTGCAGGGGGGTGATGGCGGCCGGGCGGAGGACCTCGTCCAGCCGGGCGCGCACGGCCTGCTCCAGCTGCTTGACGAGGTAGAGCGTGGACGGGCGCGGCTCGTCGTGCGCGACCGGTCCGGGTGTCGTGCGCACCCCGTCATCTTGGCCCAGGACGGGCGTCCGACGTCCGCACGTGCGGGTCGGGCTCAGATCACGCCTCCGCCGCCCGCGCGTCGGCCACCACGCCGTACCACTGCGTGGTGCTCGGCTCGGCCTCGAGTTCGCTCAGCCGGGTGCGCTGGTCGAGGAAGGCGGGGTCCTCGTGCCACGCCTCCCAGTCCTCGCGGCTGCGCCAGGTGCCGACGATGACCCGTGTGTGGTCCTCGCCCTCGGGGGTGAGCAGTTGCCCGGAGACCCACCCCGGTCGGTCGTGCGCGGACTCGAACCGCTCGCGGACCACCGCGTCCCAGTCCTCCTCCGCGCCCGCGCGCAGCCGGGTCGTCGTCACCACTGTCATCATCGCCGCGTTCCTCCCTCAGGCGGGGACCTTCTCGTGCACCACGGTGCCCGCGAAGTAGGTGCGCAGCACCTGGGTGCGGTGGACCTCGGCGACGTCGATCTCGAACAGGTCCCGGTCCAGCACGATGAAGTCCGCCGACCAGCCGACGGCCAGGCGGCCGACCTCGTCCCCGAGCCCCATGGCGGCCGCCGGGTTGGTCGTGAACGCCGAGATCGCCTCCTCGAGCGTCAGCGCCTGACCCGGGTTGAGCGCCCCGGGGACGTCGGGGTCGGGGTTGCGTCGTGTCACCAGCGTCTGGAGGCCCGTCCAGGGGTCGGGGGTCGGGGCGGCGCAGGGCCAGTCCGAGCCCGCGGCGACGACGGCACCGGCGTCCACGAGGTCGCGGACCGGCCAGCTGGCCGCGACGACCTCCTCCGGCACCTGGGCCGCGATGCTGTCCTGGATGATGCTCGGGTACCAGATGTAGGGCGACAGGTCGGCCACGACGTCGAGCGCGGCGAACCGCGGGACGTCGTCGGGGTGCACGTACTCGGTGTGCGCGATCTGCAGCCGGATCCCGGGACCGCGGGAGGCGCGCAGCCGCTCGGCCGCGTCGAGCACCCGGCGGACCGAGGCGTCCCCGGTGGCGTGCAGCTTGGCGCCCAGCCCCAGGTCGCTGCAGCGTTCGAGCTGCGCCACGAGGTCCTCCAGCGTCCAGAGGCTCTCGACGGTCTGCGGCTCCTCGCCGTGCGTGCACCTGTACGGGGACAGCAGCGCCGTCGTCCGGGTCATCGGGACGCCGTCGAGGACGACCTTGACGAAGTCCGGCCGGACCAGCTCCCCGCGCAGCGGGGCCACCGCCGCGATGAGCTCCTCGCCGACCGTGCCCTCCTCGATGAACGGCCGCACGGGCGTGGAGAGCACGACCCGGGCGGTGAGCTCCCCGGCCGCCTCGAGGGCGGCCAGCGCCCGCGCCGGGCCGGCCATGGTGGCGGCCTCCTGGGCCGCCGTGATCCCGAAGCCGTTGAGGATCCCGACGGCCGTCCTGACCGCCGTCCGCACGCGCGCCTCGAGGTCCTCCACCGAGCGGGCGAACGCGCCCTCCGCCATGCCGGAGGCCAGCTCGTGCAGGACGCCGGTGAGCCGGCCGCGGCTGTCGCGGACGTAGGAGCCGCCCTCCGGGTCGGGGGAGTCGGCCGTGACGCCCATCAGCTCCAGGGCCCGGGAGCTCACCCACCGGTTGTGCATGCTGTCGTCCCGCAGCAGCACGGGGCGGCCACCGCTGGCCTCGTCGAGCCGGGCGAGGGTGTCGGCGTCGGTGATGGCGTCCATCGTCGTGCTGCCGATGATCCCGCCGACGACCCAGGCGTCCGGGGCGAGCTCGCGGGCCCAGTCGCGGACCTTGCCGAGGACCTCCTCGACGCCGTCGGTCGGCAGCAGCGGGAGCTCGAAGGCGGCCTGGGCGCCGCCGAGGTTGAGGTGCACGTGCCCGTCGACGAGGCCCGGCATGACCATCTCGCCGGCCAGCTCGTGCACCTCGGTGTCCGGCCCCACGGCGGCGGCCACCTCCTCCGCCGTCCCGACGGCGACGATGCGGCCGCCGCGCACCGCCAGCGCCTCCGCCCACGGCCGGGCCGGGTCCTGGGTCCACACCCGGCCGCCGGTGACCACGAGGTCCGCCGGTGTCGTCGCCTGCCCCATCGGGTCCTCCTCGCGGCCGCCGTCGGCAGGCATTCCAGCAGGCCGGACACGCCCGTGTCACCCGTCCGGGCGGTGCCGGGCCATCGGCGCTGGCGCGTCCGGACTAGCGGCGGCGTGCCTTGACCCGGTACATGAGCAGGTCGGCGGTCGCGACGAGGTCGTCGGCCCGGGTGCCGGGCACCCCGACGGCGTGGCCGGTGCTGACCGTGACGGTGAGGCAGGAGTCCCCGACGGCCACGGGTTCGCGCATCCGGTCGGCGACCGCGTCGGCCAGCTCCTGCAGCTGCCGCTCGTCGGCGCCCGGGCGGACGACCACCAGCTCGTCGCCGCCGAAGCGGGCGACGACGTCGCAGGGCCCGGCGACCTGCTGCAGCCGTCCGGTGACCTCCCTGAGGAGCTGGTCACCCACCGCGTGACCGTGCACGTCGTTGACGGTCTTGAAGTCGTCGAGGTCGCAGAACAGCAGGCCGCAGCCCACACCGGTGTCGGCGTCGAGGAGGTCGGCCAGCACCTCGAAGAGGACCGCGCGGGTCCGTGCGCCGGTCAGCGTGTCGGTCGTGGCGCGGGTCCAGAGGGCCTCCTCCCGGGAGCGCTCCGCGGTGACGTCGATGCCGACGGTCGCGATGGCGAACGGCGCGCCCGTCCGGTCGCAGAGGACGTTGTTCTGCATGGCGATGCGCCGGCGGGTGCCGTCGCCGGTGAGCCAGTCGCCCTCCTGTGGGTGGGCCCGGCCCTCCTCGAGGGCGGTCGTGACGGCGTGCACGGCCAGCAGCATGTGCTCGGGCACCACGTAGACGTCGCAGAAGTGGCGGCCCAGGAGCTCGGCCTCGGTGGAGCCGGTGAAGCGCTGGAGCGCCGGGTTCGCGTGCAGGAGACGCCCGTCCCGCCCGATGACCGCGACGAGGGCGTCGGTGACGTCGACGACGGCCCGGGCGAGGTCCGCGGCGACGCCGGCACTCCACGCGGTCGCCGTTGCGACGTGTCCGTCCATGACCACGCCCTCCGTCCCGGTCGTGCTGTCCGCGCGACCCCTCCCTCCTGCGTCGACCGGCCGGGCACCGACCTTGGGGGAGCGGGGCCCGGGTGTCACCAGGTCGGGTGATGGTCCTCGATCGGGCACGGCCGCGCCCCTGCGCAGGACGCGTGCCGCGTGCCGTGGTAGGCACCTGACACGGCCGAGATGGGGAGGCGACGTGCAGGCGGTGGTCTACGAGCGCACCGGCGGACCCGAGGTGATGACGGTCCGGGACGTACCCGACCCCGAACCGCGCGACGGTCAGGTGCTGGTCGACGTCGAGGCCGTGGGCGTCAACTTCCGGGACGTCTACGAGCGCGAGGGCCGGCCGCCCTACGGCGGGGTCCTGCCCGCGATCGTCGGCGTCGAGGGGGCAGGCACCGTCGTCGGCACCGGGGACCGGGTCGCCTGGCTCGACGTCGCCGGCAGCTACGCCACCCGGGTGGCCGCCCCCCGCGACAAGCTGGTGCCGGTGCCCGACGGGGTCGCCGCGGACGTCGCCGCCGCCGTGATGCTGCAGGGCTGCACCGCCCAGTACCTGGTCGCCGACTCCTACCCGGTCGCCGAGGGCGACTGGGCGGTCGTGCACAGCGCGGCCGGCGGTGTGGGTCTGCTGCTCACGCAGATGGTGCGCGCCCGCGGCGGTCACGTGCTGGCCACGACCTCGACCGAGGAGAAGGCCGAGCAGGCGCGGGCGGCCGGGGCCGACGACGTCGTCGTCGGGTACGACGGGTTCCCCGAGCGGGTCCGCGAGCTCTCCGGGGGCGAGGGTGCGGCGGTCGTCTACGACGGCGTCGGCCGGACGACGTTCGCCGCGGGGCTGACCGCGCTGCGACCCACGGGGCGGATGGTCCTGTACGGCGCCGCCAGCGGGCAGCCCGAGCCGCTGCAGCTGCAGCAGCTGGCCGCCCACGGGTCGCTGTACGTGCAGCGGCCGACCCTGGCGACCTACACGCGCACCCCGCAGATGCTGCGCGAGCGCGCCGGCGCCGTGCTCGACCTGGTCGCGGCCGGCCGGCTCGACGTCCACGTCGGTGACCGGTACCCGCTGGCCGACGTCCGGCGGGCGCACGAGGACCTCGAGGCGCGGCGGACCACCGGCAAGCTGCTGCTGGTGCCCTGAGGGCAGGGGGCGTCCTCGCGTTGTCGCGGACAGGATCCGACCGGATCCGGTCCTACCGTGCCCGGCATGGACACCGTCGCGCTCCTCCGCCCCCCCGGCCTGGTCGCCAGCCCGTTCTTCAGCCACGTCGCGGTGGTCCCGCCGGGGGCCACGACCGTCTACGTCGGCGGCCAGAACGCGGTCGACGCCGACGGCCGCCTGGTGGGCGGTGACGACGTCGCGGCCCAGACGACGCGGGCCGTCGCCAACGTGCAGACGGCGCTGGCCGCGGCCGGCGCGACCCTCGCCGACGTCGTCAGCTGGTCGGTGCTGATCGTCGAGGGCGCCGACCTGCAGGCCGGCGCCGCGGCGGCGGGCGCGGCCCTCGACCCGGACCGCGACCCGCCGCTGATCACCGTCGCCCGGGTCGCCGGCCTGGCCGTCCCCGGTGCCCTGGTGGAGATCTCCGTGGTCGCGGCGGTGACGTCGTGAGCGGCGACCGGGCACCGGTGGGCCTCACCCGGGACGGCGGCTGGGAGATCGGTGTGTCCCGGACCGTCGACCTGCCCGTCGATCAGGTGTGGGCCTCCCTGACCTCCGCAGAGGGGATCCGCATCTGGCTCGGCCCCGGGGTGGAGCGTCTCGACCAGCGGGGGCAGGCCTACGAGACCGCGGACGGGACGGTGGGACAGGTGCGCAGCGTCCGTCCCGGCGACCGCATCCGGCTGACCTGGCACCCCGAGGGCTGGGACCACGACAGCACCGTCCAGGTCACCGTCACGTCGAACGGCCGGGGCGGGACGGCGGTCCGGTTCCACCAGGAGCGGCTGACCAGCGCACAGGAGCGTGAGGAGCAGCGCGCCCACTGGCGGGCGGTCATGGCCGCGCTGGTCGACGCCCTCGAGCGCCGGGCGTAGGGGTGGGAGTGGCTCCACGGCTGCCCGACCTGCCGGTTCATCCACGGTCCGGTCGCGGCGGACCGTGCTCGAACCTGTGATCGAACGCATGGACGGCGGCGTGGCGACGGAGGTTCGGGCGTCCGTCGCGTCCTGCCGCGAGGCCGCGAGTCCGTCGCCGTCCGAGCCGGCACCCGGTCCGCCGGTGGGCTGTCGGACGGTCCGCTCGGGGTGCTGCGAACGGCGGATCGGGAGATCGCCCGGCTGGTCGCCCTACGGTCCCGTGCGGTCGCCGAGTTCGCCGCGTCCCGGCCCGCGTCGCTCGACCGCTCCCAGGGTGTGCCGGGGCGCGATGAGCCCGGAGCGGTGGGCGGCCCGGCCCGAGGTGCTGCGGCCGGCGAGCGAGTGGGCGACGCCGGAGTTGTCGGTGGCGCTGGCCTACACGCAGCGGTCGGCGCAGGACCTGCTCGAGCGGTCGACGCCCTCACCGGGGTTCTCGTGTCGCTCACCGACCTGCCCGAGATCCGCCGCACCGCCTGCTGCGACGCCAAGGCGTGCCGCCGCGACCCGGTGCGCTGCACCCACGACCTCTCCGGTCGGCCCGGTCTCGGGGCGCCCGGTGCGACCGACGGCTACCGGCCCTCGGCCCCGCTGGACCGGTTCCTGCGCGCACGGGACCGTCGCTGCCGGTTCCCCGGCTGCCGCCGTCCGGTGGCCACCGGCGACTGGACCACCGGATCCGGTGTCCCGACGAGCCCACGGCAGTGGGCAACCTGGCCGGGTCCTGCACCGGCGACCACCGCGGCAAGCACCAGGCTCCCGGCTGGTCCCACGACCTCGACCCCGACGGCACCCTGACCGTCACCACCCCCACCGGACTGACCGCGGTCACCACGCCACCGCCGTTCTGACCGGTCGGCGGGGCGGAGCGGCGCCGTCAGCGGGGCGGCGCCGTCAGCGCACGGCCGCGACGCGGTCGGCGACGAGTGCGGCCACCTGCTCCGGGCGGGAAGCAGCGGGGCTGTGCCCGGAGGGCCACTCCAGGCGGCGCGTGGCGCGCTGCGCCATCGCCCGCTGGCGCTCCGGGTGCACGACCTCGTCCGCCGTGCAGATGACGTACGTCGAGGGCACCGTCCGCCAGGAGATCGCCTCCGGCACGCCGCGGAAGACCATCCGCGAGACCGGGCGGAGCCGGCCGGCGGCCGCCGCGGCCACGTCGTCCGGTGCGTCGCCGTACAGCAGCCGCGGACCCAGCTCGGGGTCCAGGCCCACCTCGTCGCCGGAGACCCGCATCGCCTCGCCGAGCCGGGTGTCGGGCAGACCCTGCCCGGCCCGGGTCCGGCTCACCGACTCACCCTCGTCGAGCTGGAACGCCGCCACGTACACGAGCTCCCGGACGAGCGGGTGCGAACCGGCGCCGGTGATGACGGCACCGCCGTAGGAGTGCCCGACCAGCACCGCCGGGCGCCCGAACCGGTCGAGCGCCTCCCGGGTCACGCGGGTGTCCTCCGCCAGGTCGGTGAGCGGCAGGTCGACAGCGATGCTCTCGACGCCCCGCTGGTCGAGCGCGGCGCGGACGGCGTCCCAGCACCACGCGCCGTGCCAGAGCCCGTGCACCAGCACTGCGCCAGGAGTCGTCGTATCCACCCGCGCAGTCTGGCGGGCGCGCGACGGCGGCGTTGCCCGACGGTCGTCCGGCCGGACGGGCCCGGCGGCCCGTCCGGCCGGACGGCGACGATCAGAACGGCTGGTCGCCGGCGGTGGGTTCGGCGGCACCGGTGAGGTGCTCGGCGAAGGCGGGCAGGTCCAGCTGCCCGTTGCCGGACAGCCCGAGGACCAGGACCCCCTCCTCGCCCGTGGCCGCCCGGCGCCGGGCCTCGGCGACCGTGCCGGCGATGGCGTGGCAGGACTCCGGCGCCGGGACCAGCCCCTCGGTGCGGGCGAACAGCACCCCGGCGTCGAACGCCTCGCGCTGGTCGACCGCCTGCGCGGTGATCAGCCCGAGCTCCACGGCGTGGCTGACCATCGGGGCCATCCCGTGGTAGCGCAGCCCGCCGGCGTGGATCGGGTCCGGGACGAAGTCGCGGCCCAGCGTGTGCATCTTCATCAGCGGGGTCAGCCCGGCGACGTCGCCGTGGTCGTACTCGTACCGCCCCTGCGTGAGGGACGGGCACGCCGATGGCTCGACGGCCACCACCCGGGTGTCGGTGCGGCCGGCCAGCTTCTCGCGCAGGAACGGGAACGACAGCCCGGCCAGGTTCGACCCGCCACCCGCACACCCGAGTACGACGTCGGCCTGCGCCTCGCCGAACACCTCCAGCTGCCGCAGCGCCTCCTCGCCGATGACGGTCTGGTGCAGCAGCACGTGGTTGAGCACGCTGCCCAGCGCGTAGCGCGCCTCGGGGTCGGGCGCCGCGGACTCCACCGCCTCGCTCACCGCCATCCCCAGGCTGCCGGTCGTGCCGGGGAAGCGCTCCAGGAAGCCGCGGCCGGCCTCGGTCAGCTCCGAGGGGCTGGGGTGGACCACGCCGCCGAAGGTCTGCATCAGCATCCGCCGGTAGGGCTTGCTGTCGTAGGAGGCGCGCACCTGCCACACCTCGCACTGCAGGCCGAACAGCGCGCTCGCGAAGGACAGCGCGCTGCCCCACTGGCCGGCGCCGGTCTCGGTGGTCAGCCGCCGCACCCCCTCGGCCGCGTTGTAGTACGCCTGCGCCACCGCGGTGTTGGGCTTGTGGCTGCCGACGGGGCTGACGCCCTCGTACTTGTAGTAGATCCGCGCCGGGGTCCCCAGCGCACGCTCGAGGCGGTGCGCCCGGTACAGCGGCGAGGGACGCCACAGCCGGTACACCTCCCGGATCGGCTCCGGGATGGGCACGAACCGCTCGCCGGACATCTCCTGCTCGATCAGCGCCGCCGGGAACAGCGGGGCCATGTCCTCGGGGGCCAGCGGCTGCCCCGTGCCGGGGTGCAGGTACGGCGGCATCGGCGCCGGGAGGTCGGCGGCCAGGTTGTACCAGTGCGTGGGCAGGTCCGCCTCGGCCAGCACGGCCTTGGTCAGCGGACGGTCCTGATCGCGGACGTCGGTGCTCGTCATGAGGTGCTCTCCTCCACGGGAACGGCCCGCCGGGCCGTCCGGAGAGGAGCTCCTCGGACCATCCGGCGGGGGACGGTCCGAGCGCTGGTCAGCGGTCCGGGGTCGTCCTCGACGACTCGGCCCACCAGCTCGCGCGACGGCTCACGGCCGCCACCGTAGTCCGGGTCGACGGTCCCTCGTCAACCGCCCTCCACCGCGGTCTTCTCATCTGACGAGAGAGTGGTGGGCCGTCGCGGTGAGCATGGTCACGCTGGCTGCGTCAGCCGGTGACGTGCACCGGACGCGAGGTGCCCACCTGACCAGCGAGGAGTGCCATGCAGAGCAGCGGTGCGGAGGTCGGCCTCCGCCTGGAGGTCGTCCGCCGGGAGGCCGTGGCGGACGGCGTGGTGGCGCTCGACCTGCGCGACCCGTCCGGCGCGGATCTGCCGGCGTGGTCGCCGGGTGCGCACGTCGACCTGGAGCTCACGCCGGACCTCGTCCGGCAGTACTCGCTCTGCGGCGACCCGGCCGACCGGTCGGTGTGGCGGATCGGCGTGCTGCGCGAGCCCGAGAGCCGGGGCGGCTCCTCGTACGTCCACGACAAGCTGCACGAGGGCGTCCTCGTCGACGTCCGCGGCCCGCGGAACAACTTCGAGCTGGTCCCGGCGCCGCGGTACCTGTTCATCGCCGGTGGGGTCGGGATCACCCCGCTGGTCCCGATGCTCGCCGCCGCCACCGCGGCAGGCGCGGAGTGGGAGCTGCACTACGGCGGTCGCACCCTCGGCTCGATGGCCTTCCGCGCCGCGCTCAGCGAGGCGCACGGCGCCCGCGTCACCCTCCACCCGCAGGACCAGGTCGGCCTGCTCGACCTCGACCGGCTGCTCGGCGTCCCGCGGCCGGACACGCTGGTCTACTGCTGCGGCCCCGAACCGCTGCTGCAGGCGGTCGAGCAGCGCTGCGCCGGCTGGCCGGAGGGCGCCCTGCACCTGGAGCGCTTCAGCCCCAAGGAACAGGGCGAGCCCCTGCTGCAGGAGACCTTCGAGGTGGAGCTCGCCCAGAGCGGGCTGACCCTCCTGGTGCCGCCGGACCGGTCGGTCCTCGAGGTGGTGGAGGCCGCCGGCGTCCCCGTCCTCTCCTCCTGCCAGGAGGGCACCTGCGGCACCTGCGAGACCCCGGTGCTCGAGGGCGTGGTCGACCACCGCGACAGCCTGCTGACCCCCGCCGAGCAGGCGGCCAACGACACGATGTTCATCTGCGTGTCCCGGGCCGCCTGCCCCCGTCTCGTCCTCGACCTCTGAGCACTCGACCTCTGAGCACTCGACCTCCGAGCACTCGACCTCCGAGCACTCGACCTCCGAGCACCTGGAGCCTCCCGATGTCCGTCGACAGCCTGCCCACCACCGACGTCCCCGTCCTCGACGACGACCCGTTCGGCACCGACGTGCTGACCGACCCCTACGAGTTCCACCGCCGGCTGCGCGACGCCGGGCCGGTGGTGTTCCTGTCCCGGTACGGCATCTACGCGATGGGCCGGTTCGAGGAGGTCTCGGCCTCGCTGCGGGACTGGGAGACCTTCGTGTCCAGCCGGGGCGCGGGGCTGGCCGACTTCGCCAAGGAGGAGCCGTGGCGGCCGCCGAGCCTGCTGCTGGAGGCCGACCCGCCGGACCACACCGTCGTCCGGACGGCGATGAACGGCGTCATCTCCCCGCGTAGCGTGCGGGCGCTGCGCGAGCGGTTCGCCGCCCCCGCGACGGAGATCGCCGAGCGGCTGGTCGAGCAGGGCACCTTCGACGCGGTGACCGACCTGGCCGAGGTCTACCCGCTGCGGGTGTTCCCCGACGCCGTCGGCCTGCCCGAGGAGGGCCGGGAGAACCTGCTCCCGTACGGCGGGCTGGCGTTCAACGCCTTCGGCCCCGACAACGAGCTGCGCCGCAACGCCCTGGCCACCGCGGCTCCCGTGCAGGCCTGGATCTGGGAGCAGTGCCAGCGGGAGAACCTCGCCCCCGGCGGCTTCGGTGAGCAGATCTGGGCGGCCGCCGACCGCGGTGACATCACCGCCGAGCAGGCGCCGATGCTGGTCCGCTCGCTGCTCACCGCCGGCCTGGACACCACCGTCTACGGCATCGCCAACACCGTCTACGCGCTGTCGCGCTACCCGGAGCAGTGGGCGCAGCTGCACGCGCAGCCGGCCAAGGCCAAGTTCGCCTTCGACGAGGCGCTGCGCTGGGAGTCCCCGGTGCAGACCTTCTTCCGCACCACCTCCCGGGACGTCGAGGTCGCCGGCGCGCACATCCCCGAGGGGACCAAGGTGCTGCTGTTCCTCGGGTCGGCCAACCGCGACCCGCGGCACTGGGGTGAGGACGCGGAGACCCTCGACGTCAACCGCCGCGCCGCCGGCCACGTGGCCTTCGGCATGGGCATCCACCAGTGCGTCGGCCAGCCGGTCGCCCGCCTGGAGACCGAGCTGGTGCTGACCGCGCTGGCGCAGCGGGCCCGCACCCTGGAGCCGGCCGGGGAGCCCACGCCGAAGCTGAACAACACCCTCAAGGGCTGGGCGAGCGTGCCGGTCCGCGTCACCCCCGCCTGACCTCCGCGGCGGCCGGCCTCACCCGGCGAGGACGGCCTCGACCCGGCCGGCCGCCGCGAGGAGGGCGCCGTCCTCGCCGGGCAGGGCCTCCAGCGAGACGCCGATCGGTAGGCCGGTGGCCGTCGCGCCGGCCGGCAGGGAGATCGACGGCATCCCGGCGGTCGACCCCGGCCCGGTGTTGCGGATCGTCGTGAGGAAGACCGGCACCTGCCGGCCGCCCAGCTCCGTGGTGTCGTCGTCCCCGATCGGCGGCGCGGGCAGCGGCACCGTGGGGTAGACGAGGGCGTCGAGCCGCGCGCCGTCCTCCGGGCGCAGCGCGGCGGTGTAGGCCGCCCGCAGCCGGTCGCGGACGGCGAGGGTGGACCGGTAGGCCTCCTCGGTGACCGAACCGCCGGCGGCGAGCTCCAGGGCGGCGCGGACGTCGGGGGAGGCCACCTGGGCCATGACGTCGGCGAGGGTCAGCCGGCGTTCCGGCCCGGGCAGCGTCGCCAGGTAGGCCGGCAGCTCGCGGGCGATCTCGAAGAAGACGATCGGGAACCCGCACTCGGCGTCCAGCTCGTGCGCGTCGGCCACGCAGACCTCGACCAGCTCGAACCCGGCGTCGGCGAGCCGGTCCAGCGCCCGCTGCGCGACGGCGCCGACCTCGGGGTGCAGGTCGTCGTAGAAGCCGATCCGTGGGACGCCGAGCCGCAGCGACCGGTCCTCCCCGGGAGCGGTGGACCGCCCGGTCACCAGCTCGTCGACGACGGCTGCGTCGGCGACGCTCGTCGCCAGGACGCCCGCGGTGTCCCGGGTGCTGGAGATCGGCACCGTGCGTCCGGTGCCCCAGCGCCCGACCGTCGGCCGGAACCCGACCAGACCGCAGTGCGCCGCCGGCACCCGCACCGACCCGCCGGTGTCGGTGCCCAGGGCGATCGGCACCACGCCGGTGGCGACGGCGACCGCCGAGCCGCCCGAGGAGCCCCCGGCCGAGCGGCTCGGGTCGTGGGGGTTGCGCACCGGGCCGAAGGCGGCGTTGTTGCTCGTGATGCCCAGCGCCAGCTCGTGCAGGTTGGTCTTGCCGATGACCGCGGCCCCCGCCGCCCGCAGGCGCTCGACGGCCTGCTGGTCGCGGCCGGGCCGGGACTCCCGCAGCGCCGGGGTGCCGCCGCTGGTGGGCAGGTCGTGGGTGTCCAGGTTGTCCTTCACCGCCAGCGGGACGCCGGCGAGCGGTCCGGACCGGCCCACCGCGTCGTCGGCGAGGGTGGTGAACGCGCCCAGGTCGGCCACCTGCCGGGCACGCGCCACGCTGTCGGCGACCACCTCCCGGGCGGAGGAGCCCGCGATGCGCTGGCGGACGTCGTCGAGGCCCGTGGTCTGCACCGTCGTCATGTCGTCGCCTTCCCCGAACGTGGATGACCGCCACGGGCCGCCCCCGTGGTCGGTGTGCGACTCCGCGTAGCGACTGTCCGGGGGCGTCTGCCTAGGCGACACCCGTGGTGCCGCGCGCCTCCGCCACCACCGCTTTCCGGAGTGACGCAATGTGGCATGGGCCGAGCCGTGGTGCCCGAGCAGGTGCTGTGGGCCGTTCCGTCGAGGGCGGCCGACGAGTGGCTGGCGCTGACCCGCGCGCTGGAACGAGCCGGCACCGTGGCCTGCCAGACCGGCGACCCGTCCCCCTGGTGGCCCGAGCGGGGGAGAGGGGCACGCCAGCACGAGACCGCGCTGGCCGCCTGCCGGCGGTGCCCCGCCGTCGCGCCCTGCCTGGCGTACGCCCTCGCGGCGGACGAGCGCTTCGGGATCTGGGGCGGCAGCCTGCCCGAGGAGCGGAGGGCGCTCCGCTGGGCGCAGGCCTGACCCCGCGCCCGGTCGCCGGCGCCCGGGACGGCGGTCAGGGCCGGCGGCCCAGGTCGCCGGTCTCGTCGGGGTGCTCGTGGAGGTACTGCTCGTGTGCCTCGGCGACCCGCAGGTTGGCGCCCCGGGTCTCCCCGGCGACGGTCACCGCGGCGAAGGAGATGACGCAGAGCACCATGATGTAGATGCCGATCGACCCCGACCAGCCGGTCGACTGGATGAGGACCTCGGCGATCATCGGGGCGAAGGCGCCGCCCAGGATCGCGCCGAGGGCGTAGCCGATCGAGACCCCGGAGTAGCGGACCGCGACGGGGAACATCTCCGCGTACATCGCCGACATCGGCCCGTAGGACAGGCCCAGCCCGACGGTCAGCAGGAACAGCGCGATCCCGTACAGCCAGATGTTGCCGGTGTCGATGAGCAGGAACAGCGGGATCATCCAGACGAACACGAGCGCGTAGCCGATCTGGAAGGTGCGCATCCGCCCGATCCGGTCGGAGAGGGCGCCGCCGTACATGGTGAACACCAGCCAGCCGAAGGACGCCAGCGTGGTCGCGAGCAGCACCGACTCCCGCGGCATCCCCAGGGCACCGCTGGCGTAGGCGATGAAGAAGGCGATCAGCAGGTAGCCCGCGGCGTTGTTCGCGACGAAGATCAGCGCGGCGAGCGCGACCTCCTTGGTGTTGCTCCGGAAGAGGTCGCGCAGCGGCGCGGAGGACTCCTTCCTCCGCAGCCGCATCTCCCGGAAGACCGGGCTCTCCTCGACGGCGCGGCGGATGAGGTAGCCGATGACGATCAGCACCACCGAGAACAGGAACGGGATCCGCCAGCCCCAGCTCTCGAACTGCGCTGGCGTGAGCACCGTGCTGAGCAACCACAGCACGCCGGTCGCCAGGATCATGCCGACCGGCACGCCGATCTGCGGGTAGGCCCCGAAGAGGCCGCGGCGGTGGACCGGCGCGTGCTCGACCGACATGAGCGCCGCGCCGCCCCACTCACCGCCGGCGGAGAAGCCCTGCAGGATGCGGAGCAGGATCAGCAGGGCCGGGGCGGCCAGCCCGATCTGCGCGTAGGTCGGCAGCAGGCCGATGAGTGCGGTCGCCGCGCCCATCAGCACGAGGGTGAAGACCAGCATCCTCTTGCGGCCCAGGCGGTCGCCGAGCCGACCCGCGACGATCGCGCCCAGCGGGCGGAACAGGAAGCTGATCCCGATGGTGGCCAGCGAGATGATCGTGGCCAGCCCCGGTGAGTCCTCGCTGACCGGCGCGAGGAAGAGCGGGGCGAGCACCAGGCCGGCGGCCTGGGCGTAGATGAAGAAGTCGTACCACTCGATGGTGGTGCCGGCGAGCGTGGCGGCGAGGACCTTGCGTTCCTCGGTCGTCATCCGCTCGCGCGTGGATCCCGCCGTGCCCGCCGCAGCTGACATCGCGCCGCCCCCTGGAGCTCGATACTGACCGAGTGGTCAGTTATTTCGCCGAACTCTAGCGGCGGTGTGGCCCAGCGCACAACGATGCATTGCCGAACTAACGGCTCTCCGCGGGCGTCCGCTGCTGCGCGGCCCGGGCGCGTGCGCGCGCCTGATCGCCGATGCGGTCCTCCAGGGTCTCCTCGCTGAGGACCGCCTGGACCGTCGTCCCGCGCCCGAGCTCGCGGCCGTCGGCGGCGACGGCGGTGCACTCGCAGGTCAGCCGGTTGCCGCGGACCTCGACGCAGCGGGCGGTGACCCGGAGCGCGTCGCCCACCCAGCTGGGCCCGAGGTGCTCGACCGACACCGAGCGGCCGATGCCGGCCTCGCCCGGCTCGAGGTGGCGCAGCAGCAGCTTGCGGCCGGCCTCCTCGAAGTGCTTGGCCATCGTGTAGGTCGCGTACACCGGGTGGACCGGGCCCAGCTCGTCGAAGCGGACGGTCATCTCCGGGGTGACCACGACGTCGAGCTCGGCCGCCGCGCCGACGGGGACCGGGATCACGCGGGCACCCAGCGGGCGGGCCGCTTCTCGCGGAAGGCGGCGATCCCCTCCTGGCCCTCCTCGCCGGCGAAGAAGCGGGCCGACAGGGCCAGCAGGTCGGGGAACCGATCGGCCAGCGGGCCGGTCCGCGCCGCGCGCAGCAGCCGCTTGGTCTCCGCCAGGGCCAGGGGCGCGCCCTTGCCGAGGGCCGCCACCTGCTCGGCCACGCAGGCGTCCACCTCGTCGTCCGGGACGACGAGGTCCACCAGGCCGCCGGCCAGTGCCGTGGACGCGTCGAACACCTCGCCGGTCAGCATCAGCCGGTGGACGGCGTTGGGCACCATCCGCGGCAGGCAGACCGCCGAGATGACCGCCGGCACGACGCCGATGCGGACCTCGGTGAAGGCGAAGGTCGCCGACGTCCCGGCGACCACCACGTCGCAGGCCGCGAGCAGGCCGACGCCACCGGCCCGGGCGGGGCCGCGGACGGTGGCCACCACGGGCTTCGGGAAGTCCCAGATCGTCTCGAGCAGGGCCGGGAACTCGTTGACCCCCTGGTCCTCTGCCGCGCCGCCGGCGGCCTCGGCGAGGTCCATGCCGGAGCAGAACACCCGGCCGGTGTGGTCGAGCACGACGACCCGGACCGCGTCGTCGGCCAGCGCGTCGGCCAGTGCCGACCGCAGCTGGGCGCGCATCGCCCCCGACAGCGCGTTGCGGTTGGCCGGTGAGTCGAGGGTCAGCGTGGCCACGCCACTGCCGACGTCGACCCGCAGCACCCGATCGGTGCTCATGCGTCGAAGTCCACGGTGACGGTCTCCGAGAGCGGCACCGTCTGGCAGGTGAGCACGTACCCCGCCTCGACCTCCTGGGGCTCGAGGGCGTAGTTGCGCCGCATCTCCACCTCGCCCTCGGTGACCCGTGCCCGGCAGGTGCCGCACACCCCGCCCTTGCAGGCGAAGGGGAGGTCGCCGCGCACCCGCTGGGCCGAGTCGAGGACGGGCACGTCGCGGGGGAGGGCGAGTGTGGTGGTCCGCCCGTCGAGGACGACGGTCACCTCGCTGCTCGGCCCGGTGACGGTCTCCTCGTCGCCGCGGACCGGCTCCGGGGGGACGTCGTCGACGTAGAACAGCTCCTGGTGGACCTTCTCGGCCGGGACGCCGAGCTCGGCCAGGACCTCGCGGGCGTCGCCGACCATCCCGTGCGGGCCGCACAGCCACCAGTGGTCGACGTGCTCGGCGTCCACCAGGTTGTCGATGAGCGTCCGCAGCCGCGCGCCGTCGAGCCGGCCGCTGGTCAGCTCGGCGTCCCGCGGCTCGCGGGAGAGGACGTGCACCAGCTGCAGCCGGGTGCCGTAGCGGTCCTTCAGGTCGGCGAGCTCGTCGGCGAACATGACCGTGTTGGTGCGCCGGTTGCCGTAGAAGACGGTGACGGTCGACTTCCCGTCGCGCAGCACGCTGGAGGCGAGGGAGAGGGCCGGGGTGATGCCCGAGCCGGCGACGACGAAGACGTGGTCGGCGGGCACCGACAGGTCGGCGGTGAAGGTGCCCGACGGCGGCAGCACCTCGATCCGGTCACCCGGGCGCACCGAGTGCACCAGGTAGGAGGAGAAGAACCCGCCGGGCACCTCCCGGACGCCCACGCGCGGTGCGGCACCCACGGGCGCGCAGATGGAGTACGAGCGGCGCTCGTCGCGGTCGCCGTCCACCCTGCGCAGGGTCAGGGCCTGGCCCGGCTTGAAGGCGTAGTCCTCGGCCAGCTCCGGGGGGACGTCGAAGGTCACCGCGACCGCGTCGTCGGTGAGCTGCTCGACGCGGGCCACCGTGAGCGGGTGGAACTGCGGCCGACGCCGCGCGGGGGCCTCGGTGGTGGTCACTCAGATCTCCTTGACGTGCTCGAACGGCTCCCGGCAGCTGCGGCAACGGCGCAGGGCCTTGCAGGCGGTCGCGCTGAACTCGCTCAGTTCCTCGGTGTCCGGGGAGCCGCACACCGGGCAGGCGGCGGTGCGGCGGGTCGGCCCGAGCTGCAGCGGCACCGGGCCCGCGGAGCGGACCGGGGCCCTCCCGGGCGGCGCGATGCCGCCGGCGGCCAGCTTGCGGCGGCCCTCGTCGCTGATCCAGTCGGTGCTCCAGGCGGGGGAGAGCACGGTGCGGACGTCGACGTCGGGGAAGCCGGCCCGGTGCAGGGCGTGCAGCAGGTCGGCGCGCATCGTGCCCATCGCGGGGCAGCCGGAGTAGGTGGGGGTGATCTCGACGACGACGGTGCCGTCCTCGACCCGGACGTCGCGGAGGACGCCGAGGTCGGCGAGGGTCAGCATCGGCAGCTCGGGGTCGGTCACCGTCTCGGCGACCGTCCGGGGATCGGTGGTGACCGTCACGGCGGTCACCACGTGGCGGCCGGGTGCTGGCGGGCCAGGCCCTGCAGGGTGGCGAGCAGCTCGGGGAGCTCCGCGGTGTGCCGGCCGGTGCGGCCCCGGGGCGGCGCGTCGGTCGGCCAGGCCGGCACCCGCAGCGTCGCCCGGTCGAGCACCTGCGTGAGCACGGAGACGACCTCCTCGCGGACGTCGGCCGGGTCGACCGCGACGCCGGCCGCGGTGAGCCGGGCCTCGACGTCCGTGGCGGTGAAGAGGTCGTCCAGCAGCGGCCAGACGGCGTCGGCGCCGGCCTGGGCGCGGCGGTGCGACTCCTCGGTGCCGTCGCCCAGGCGCAGCACCCAGCGGGCGGCGTGGTCACGGTGGTAGGCCAGCTCGTTGACGCCCTTGGCCGCGATGGCCGCGACCACCGGGTCCCGCGACCCCCGCAGCCGGTCGAAGACCGCGAGCCGGACGGTGCCGGCCGCGAGGAGCCGGACCATCGTCTGCGCGAAGTCGCCGTTCGGCGCCTCGACCAGGTCGGTGTTGCGGAACTCGTCGGGGTCGCGGAAGTAGGCCAGGGCGTCCTCGTCGGGGATGGTCTCGGTGGCCTTCTCGCGCGAGCGGCCGAGCACGCCCACCGACCCGGCGCGGGCCAGCAGCAGCCGGGCCTGGCCGAGCAGGTCGAGGGCGACGTTGGCGATCGCGACCTCCTCCTCGAGCTCCGGCGCCGCGGTGATCCACTGGGTCAGCCGCTGGGCCAGCACGAGGGCGTCGTCGCCGAGCATCAGGCAGTACTCGCCCAGGTCGGCCGGGTCGATGCCCTCGGGCACGGTGGTGTCCACGCCGGCCAGCGGCTCGTCGAAGCCGGTGCCGAACGCCCAGTGCCCCTCGCCGCCGTGGGCGTGGTCGAGCGCGTCGTAGACGGTCTCTTCGTGCGCCATGTCTCTCCTACCGGAGTGCGAGGAGCGAGGACTGCTCGCCTCTCGCACTCCGCTACATGTGGGGGACGTCCTCGGGGATCTCGTAGAACGTCGGGTGGCGGTAGACCTTGTCGCCGCTCGGGGCGAACATCGGGTCCTTCTCGTCGGGGCTCGACGCGGTGATGTCGGCGGCCTTGACCACCCAGATGCTCACGCCCTCGTTGCGCCGGGTGTACAGGTCGCGCGCCGCGTGCACGGCCATCTCGTCGTCCGGCGCGTGCAGCGACCCGACGTGCACGTGGTTGATGCCGCGCTTGCCGCGCACGAAGACCTCGTAGAGCGGCCAGTCCCGCCGGCTGGTCGCCGGCCGGGTCTCGACCGGCACCTCGGGCCCGGTGGGGACGGCGCCGTGCCCGCCCTCGGCCGTCACGGTGCCCGTCGGCTCGACTCCGCCCTCGTTGCGCTCCTCGGTCGCCGGCGCTCCCTGCGATGCTCGATCGGGCGTCGTCCTCGCGTCGCTCATGCCCGCGCTCCCGCGTGCTTGGCGGCGTACGCGGTGGCGGCCTCGGTGACCCAGGCGTTGTCGTCGCGGGCGGCCCGGCGGCGGGCGATGCGCTCGGCGTTGCGCGGGCCGTCGCCGCTGATGACGCGCTTGAACTCGGCCCAGTCGATCGGGCCGAACCGGTAGTGGCCGCTCTCCTCGTCCCAGGCGAGCTCGGGGTCGGGCAGCGTGACGCCGAGGAACTCCGCCTGCGGCACCGACATGTCCACGTAGCGCTGGCGGAGCTCGTCGTTGCTGTGCCGCTTGATGCCCCACGCCATCGACTGCGCCGAGTTGGGGCTGTCGTCGTCCGGCGGGCCGAACATCATCAGCGACGGCCACCACCAGCGGTCGACGGCGTCCTGCACCATCGCCCGCTGCTCGGGCGTGCCGCGCATCATCGTCATCAGCAGCTCGTAGCCCTGCCGCTGGTGGAAGGACTCCTCCTTGCAGATGCGGATCATCGCCCGGGCGTAGGGCCCGTACGAGGAGCGGCACAGCGGCACCTGGTTGCAGATCGCCGCCCCGTCGACGAACCAGCCGATGACGCCGACGTCGGCGTAGGTCAGCGTCGGGTAGTTGAAGATCGAGCTGTACTTCTGCCGGCCCTCGATGAGCTTGTCGGTGAGGTCGGCCCGGTCGGCACCGAGGGTCTCCGCCGCGGAGTACAGGTACATGCCGTGGCCGGCCTCGTCCTGCACCTTGGCCAGCAGGATCGCCTTGCGCCGCAGGCTCGGGGCGGCGAGCAGCCAGTCGCCCTCCGGCTGCATCCCGATGATCTCCGAGTGCGCGTGCTGGGCGATCTGCCGGATCAGGGTCTTGCGGTACCCCTCGGGCATCCAGTCGCGCGGCTCGATCCGGTGCTCGGCGGCGATCGTGGCGTCGAAGTGCGCCTGCAGTGCGGCGTCGTCGGCCGCGGGCCGTTCCAGGGTGGGCGCGGACATCTCATCCCCTCGGGTGCGACGTCGATCGTCAATTACTGACCGGTCGGTCGGTAATGAGTCTGCCCGACCGCGACCCACGGCACAAGCCCGCGCCCGGACTTCTTCGCGGGCCTTGACAGGCGGGGGTCGGAGGAGTTCATTACCTGACCATCTGGTCGGTATTTGGGTGAGACCTGCCCGCCGACCGTCCGGCGAGGACGCTGCGACCACGGAGGCATCGGCCATGACGGCTGCGACCAGCGAGACCACCCGGCGCCTGGGGGAGGCACCCGACCCGGCGATCCTCGACCCGGCGGAGCGGCTGTCCGTCGACGAGCTCCGGGCCCAGCAGCTCGAGCGGCTGCAGTGGACGCTGCGCCACGCGTACGAGAACGTGCCGCACTACCGGGCCGCCTTCGACGCTGCCGGCGTGCATCCCGACGACTGCCGGGAGCTCGCCGACCTGGCGCGGTTCCCCACCACCAGCAAGGCCGACCTGCGCGACAACTACCCGTTCGGGATGTTCGCCGTCCCCCAGGAGCAGGTGCGCCGCGTGCACGCCTCCTCCGGCACCACCGGCCGCCCGACCGTGGTCGGCTACACCGAGCGGGACATCGACACCTGGGCCACGGTGATGGCCCGCTCGATCCGCGCGGCCGGCGGACGGCCGGGCGACAAGCTGCACAACGCCTACGGCTACGGCCTGTTCACCGGTGGGCTGGGCGCCCACTACGGCGCAGAGAAGCTCGGCTGCACGGTCATCCCGGTGTCGGGCGGGATGACGCCGCGACAGGTCCAGCTGATCAGCGACTTCGAGCCGCGGGTCATCATGGTGACGCCGTCGTACATGCTCACCGTCATCGACGAGTTCGAGAAGCAGGGCCTGGACCCGGCGGCCAGCTCGCTGGAGATCGGCATCTTCGGCGCCGAGCCGTGGACCGAGCAGATGCGCCGCGAGATGGAGGAGCGGCTCGACATCCACGCCGTCGACATCTACGGCCTGTCGGAGGTCATGGGCCCCGGCGTCGCGCAGGAGTGCGTGGAGACCAAGGACGGCCTGCACATCTGGGAGGACCACTTCTACCCGGAGGTCATCGACCCGCTCACCGGCGAGGTGCTGCCCGAGGGCGAGCAGGGTGAGCTGGTCTTCACCTCGCTCACCAAGGAGGCCATGCCGGTCATCCGCTACCGCACCCGCGACCTCACCCGCCTGTTGCCGGGGACGGCGCGGCCCGGGATGCGGCGGATGGAGAAGGTCACCGGCCGCACCGACGACATGATCATCCTGCGCGGGGTGAACCTCTTCCCGACCCAGATCGAGGAGATCGTGCTGCGCACGCCGGGCCTCTCGCCGCACTTCGCGCTGGAGCTGACCACGCGCGGCCGGATGGACCACCTCACCTGCCGGATCGAGGCCCGCCCCGACTGCCCGGCCGAGCGCCGTCCCGAGGCCGCCGCCGAGGTCGCCAAGGGCGTCAAGGACACCGTCGGCTGCAGCATCGAGGTGCTGGTCGTGGACCCGGAGACCTTGGCGCGGTCGGTGGGGAAGCTCAAGCGGCTGTACGACCTCCGGGAGCGTGCGTGACCTCCACCGCCGATCCCGCCCGCGTCCGGCGCGGGCGACCCGGTCACTCGCTGGACTCCCTGCTCGACGTCGCTGTCGCGGTGTTCAACGAGCGCGGCTACGACGCCACCAGCATGGACGAGCTCGCCACCCGGCTGGGCATCACCAAGTCGGCGATCTACCACCACGTGTCCAGCAAGGTCGAGCTGCTGCGGATGGCGCTCGACCGCGCCCTCGACGCGCTGTTCGCCGTCACCGAGGAGCCGGCCGCCACCAGCGGGCCGGCCATCGACCGGCTCGAGCACGTCGTCCGCGGGTCGGTCCGGGTGCTCACCGCGGAGCTGCCGTTCGTCACCCTCCTGCTCCGGGTGCGCGGCAACTCCCCGGTCGAGCAGGAGGCGCTCGAGCGTCGTCGCCGGTTCGACCGGATCGTCACCGACCTGGTCCGCGCCGCGGAGGAGGAGGGCGACGTCCGCCCGGACGTCGACCCGGCCGTCACCAGCCGCCTGCTCTTCGGCGCCGTGAACTCCCTGACCGAGTGGTACCGCCCCGACCGCGGCCTGGACGCGACGGCCGTGGCCGACGCGCTCGTCGCCATCACCTTCCAGGGCCTGCGCGCCCGGCCGTCCTGACCACCCCGGAGACCTGCCATGACCGCACCCCTGCTCGAGAGCTACGTGGCCGGCCGGTGGTACGCCGCCCCGGACGACGGGACGCCGATCGCCGACGCGGTCACCGGCGAGACCGTCGTCCGCGTCAGCAGCACCGGCCTCGACGTGCCCGCCATGCTCGACCACGCCCGCTCGGTCGGCGGGCCGGCGCTGCGGGAGCTGACCTTCCACCAGCGGGCTGCGCTGCTCAAGCAGCTGGGCCTGCGGCTCATGGCCGACAGGGACGCGTTCTACGCGCTGTCCCGCCGCACCGGCGCCACCGACCGGGACAGCGCGGTCGACGTCGACGGCGGGTTCGGCACGCTGCTGTCGTACGCGTCGAAGGGCCGCCGCGAGCTGCCCGACGACACCGTCGTCCTCGACGGCCCCGTCGAGCCGCTGGGCCGGGGCGGCACCTTCGCCGGCCAGCACCTCTACACCCCGATGCGAGGCGTGGCGGTGCAGGTCAACGCCTTCAACTTCCCGGTGTGGGGCTTCCTCGAGAAGCTGGCGCCGGCCTTCCTCGCCGGCGTCCCGACCGTCGTCAAGCCGGCCAGCCAGACCGCCTACCTCACCGAGGCGGTGGTCCGGAGGATCGTCGAGTCGGGCCTGCTGCCCGAGGGGTCGGTCCAGCTGCTCGCCGGCAGTGCGGCCGGGCTCCTCGACGGCCTGGCCGGGCAGGACCTGGTGTTCTTCACCGGCTCGGCCGCGACCGCGCGCAAGCTGCGCAGCTCCCCGGCGGTGGTCGCCAACTCCGTGCGCTTCAACGCCGAGGCCGACTCCCTCAACTGCTCGGTGCTCGGCCCCGATGCCGGCCCCGGCACCCCCGAGTTCGAGCTGTTCGTCGGGCAGCTGGTCACCGAGATGACGGTGAAGGCCGGCCAGAAGTGCACGGCGATCCGCCGGGCCTTCGTGCCGCGCCCGTTGGTGGACGACGTCGTCGAGGCGACCCGGGAGCGGCTGGCGGGGGTCGTGGTCGGTGCGCCCGGCGCCGAGGGGGTGCAGATGGGCGCCCTGGCCAGCCTCGACCAGCGCGAGGAGGTGCTGCGCTCGCTCAAGGCGCTGCGCGGCGTGGCCGAGCTGGTCGCCGGCGACCCGGAGCGCTTCGAGGTCGTCGGGGCCGACCGCGACCGCGGCGCGTTCCTGCCGCCGATGCTGCTGCGCTGCGACGACCTGGCCGCCGCCGAGCCGCACGACGTCGAGGCGTTCGGCCCGGTCAGCACCGTGCTGCCCTACGACGGCGTGGCACAGGCGGTGGAGCTGGCCGCCCGCGGGCAGGGCAGCCTGGTCGGCTCGGTGGTGACCCACGACGAGCAGTTCGCGCGGGAGTTCGTGCTGGGCGCCGCGCACGCGCACGGCCGGATCCTGGTGCTCGACCGGGACGACGCGGGGGAGAACACCGGCCACGGCTCCCCGCTGCCCGTGCTGGTCCACGGCGGTCCCGGCCGCGCCGGTGGCGGCGAGGAGCTCGGCGGCATCCGCGGCGTGCTGCACCACATGCAGCGCACCGCCGTCCAGGCCTCGCCCGACATGCTCACCGCGGTCGGCGGCCGCTGGGTGACCGGGTCGCGGCGGAACGACGACGGCGTGCACCCGTTCCGCAAGTCGCTGGCGCAGCTGCGGATCGGTGACTCGGTGACCGCCGGCCCGCGGGCGGTGACGCTCGAGGACATCGAGCACTTCGCCGAGTTCACCGGTGACACCTTCTACGCGCACATGGACGAGGCGGCCGCGGCGGCCAACCCGCTGTTCGGCGGCCGGGTCGCCCACGGCTACCTGGTCGTCTCCTGGGCGGCGGGCCTGTTCGTCGACCCCGCGCCGGGTCCGGTGCTCGCCAACTACGGCGTGGACGACCTGCGGTTCCTCACCCCGGTCAAGCCGGGGGAGGAGCTGACGGTCACGCTCACCTGCAAGCAGATCACCCCCCGCGGCGGCGCCGACCACGGCGAGGTCCGCTGGGACGCCGTCGTCGTCGACAGCGCGGGCAAGCCCGTGGCGACCTACGACGTCCTGACGATGGTCGCCAAGACCTGGCCGCCGGCCGCCTGAGCCGCAGCGGAGGGTGGGGGCGAGGTCTCCTCGCCTCCACCCTCCGCTAAGCGGTCCAGCGGATCGGCAGGCGCTTGACGCCGCGCTGGAAGTTCGACCGCAGCAGCGCCGGCGGCCCGTCGGGCTCCAGCGTGCCGGTGCGGCGGAGCAGCTCGGCGAACAGCGCCCGCATCTGCACGCGGGCCAGCTGGGCGCCGAGGCAGAAGTGCGGCCCGTGCCCGAAGGTCAGGTGCGGGTTGGGTCGGCGCCGGACGTCGAACGCGTCGGGGTCGGCGAAGACGGCGTCGTCCCGGTTCGCGGAGGTGAACGAGACGACGACCTTGTCCCCGGCGCGGATGCGCACCCCGGCGAGGTCGACGTCGGAGGTCGCGGTGCGGCGGAAGACCATCACCGGCGTCCACCAGCGCAGCATCTCCTCGACCGCCCCGGGCAGCAGCGACGGGTCGGCGCGCAGCGCGGCCAGCGCCGCGGGGTGCTGCAGCAGTGCGATGAGCCCGCCGGGCAGGCCGTTGCGCAGCGTCTCGTTCCCGGCGACGGCGAACAGCCAGAACATGTTCTCGAACTCGGCGTCGCTGACCTGACCGCCGTCCTCGTCGACCTGGGCCAGCAGGATCGACATGACGTCGGACCCGGGGGAGCGGCGCTTCTCCTCGGCCAGCAGCCGGGCGTACTCGTAGAGGTCGGGCATGCCGGCGCGGGTGCGGGGGTCGGGCATCCGCCCGTCCGGGCCCGGCACCGGTCGCAGCGCGACCGCCGCCCGGGCCATCGCCGTCCCGCCGGTGCCGTCGAAGGCCGACGAGGTGGCGTAGTCGGGGTCCTGCCAGCCGATCACCCGGTTGGACCAGTCGAACATCAGCCAGCGGTCCTCGGCGGGCACACCGAGCACGTCGGCGAGCGTGAGCAGCGGGAGGTCCGCGGCGACGTCCTTGGCGAAGTCGCACCGGCCCTCGGCCGCGCCGCCCACCATCCGGTCGACCAGCTGCGCCGCGGTCGCCTCGATCGAGGCGGTCAGCGCGGCGACGGCCCGCGGGGTGAACGACCGGGTGAGCAGCCGCCGCAGCCGGGAGTGGTCCGGCGGGTCCATGTTCAGCATCATCCGGCGCACCCAGGCGAGGTCGGCGGCGTCGCGGACCTGGGTGGCGCCCAGCCAGGAGGAGAAGGTGGCCGGGTCCTTGAGCACCCCCTCGACGTCGGCATGCCGCAGCACCAGCCAGAAGCCGGGGCCGGCCGGCTGGCCGTGCAGCGCGGGCTCCTCGACCCAGGTCACCGGGGTCTCGGACCGCAGCCGGCGCAGCAAGTCGAAGGGCGGCCCGTCCTGGTAGGTCGCCGGGTCGACGAGGAGGGCGGTGTCCAGCGCCGCTGAGGCCATGTCGGCTCCTGGGTGAGGGGTGAGGGGTGAGGGGTGAGGGGTGAGGGGTGAGGGGTGAGGAGTCAGGGGTCCGGGTCAGGGGTGCGGGTCAGGAGTACGTGTGGAAGCCCTTGCCGGTCTTGCGGCCGAGCTGGCCGGCGGCCACCTTGTCGCGGAGCAGCTGCGGTGGGGCGAACCGCTCGCCCAGGGTCCGGTGCAGGTACTCGGCGATCGCCAGCCGGACGTCGAGGCCGACCAGGTCGGTCGACCGCAGCGGGCCCATCGGGTGGCGGTAGCCCAGCTCCATCGCGGTGTCGATGGCCTCGGCGTCGGCGACACCCTCCTCGAGCATCCGGATGGCCTCCAGGCCCAGCAGGACGCCGAGCCGGGAGGAGGCGAAGCCCGGGGAGTCCTGGACCACCACGTCGGTCTTGCCCAGGGCGCGCACCCAGCCGCTCGCCGTCCCGACCAGGTCCGGGTCGGTCTCCCGGGCGACCACGACCTCCACCAGCCTCGACGCCGGCACGGGGTTGAAGAAGTGCAGGCCCAGGAAGCGGGCCGGGCGCTCCAGCGCGGCGGCGAGCTCGGTCACCGACAGGGAGCTGGTGTTGGTGGCCAGGACGGCGTCGGGCCCGACGGCGGCCTCGGCGGCCCGCAGCACCTCGGCCTTGAGGTCGGCCCGCTCGGGGACGGCCTCCACCACGAGGCCGGTGGCCGCGTCGAGCTCGGCGGCGGAGTCCAGCACGGTCAGCCGGCCGAGGACGGCCCCGACGTCGCCGTCGAGCTTGCCCCGCCGGGCGGCCTCGGCCAGGCCGTCGGCGACGCGTCCCCGGGCGGCCTCCGCGGCCTCCTCGCCGGCCTCCACCACGGCGACCTGCGCGCCGGCGGTGAGGAAGGCCTGGGCGATCCCGGCGCCCATGCGGCCACCGCCGATGACGCCCACCCGGGTGGGAACGGTGGTCATGTGTCCTCCTCGTCGGCGACGGCTCGCCGAGTTCCCGACCGTTCGTTCAGTTATTGCTCCGGGAAGTCTGGCGCACCGCCGAGGTCCCGGGCAACCCCCGGCGGCCGGGGCGTCAGCCGGCGCGGAGCCGGGCCAGGTGCTCGTCGAGCATCCGCAGCTGGGTGTCGGCGGAGGTGGGCGCCGTGGGCAGCAGGGCGAGGACCTGCAGGCCCATGGCCATGGCGAGCAGCTGCTCGGCGAGGACGTCGTCCGCGGTGGTCACCGTGACGTCGCCGTCCTCCCGGCCCTGGGCGAGCAGGGCGCACAGGTCGCGGCGCCAGGTCTGCATGGCGGCGTCGCTGATGCCGGCGAGGCGCTCGTCGGTGACCGTGCGGCTCCAGAACGGCAGCACGATCCGGGCCTCGAGCAGGGTGACCTCCGTGGTCGGCAGCACCTCGACCAGGAAGGCGCGCAGCGCCGCCACGCCACGCTCCCCCGTGACCGCCGCCCGGATCCGGTCGTTGGTGCGGTCGAAGACGTAGCCGTAGGCGGCCTCGATCAGCTCGTTCTTGTTCGCGAAGTAGTACGCCAGCGCGCCGTTGGCGTACCCCGCGGCGCGGGCGATCTCCCGCATGGTCGCGGCCTCGGCCCCCCGCGTGGCCATCAGCCGCCAGGTCACCTCGAGGATCTCGCGGCGCTTGGCCTCGTGGTCCACCAGCTTCGGCACCGGGCTCCCGTCCCCTCGTCGTCGACGGTCGAGTCTGACCCATGGGCGGACGGCAGCCCGGGCCGGGATCAGCGGTCGGTGACCGGCTGCGGCCGGCGCACCAGGGCGACGCCCACGCCGAGCGCGAATGCGGCGGCGATGACGACCAGCAGCACCGTCGCGAGGACGGCGTCCCCGCTGATCAGCGTGGTGAAGTTGGCCAGCACCAGCCCGACGATGCCCAGCAGGCCCAGCGTGCCGAGCGCCGGGGCGACGCGGGTGTGCCAGACGCGGCGGTCCACCCGGCTGCGGGCGAAGAAGGCCAGCACCGCCACGCTCGTGAGCACCATCAGCAGCAGCACGCTGACCGTCGCCAGGCCCGACATCCAGGTGAACAGCTGCAGGACCGGGTCCGAGCCGGCCACGGCGAAGACGGCCACCACCACGAACGCCGTCGCCGTCTGCGCCAGCGAGCCGACGTGCGGGGAGGCGTGGCGGGCGTGCGTCCGGCCGAGCCCGCCGGGCGCCATGCCCTGCCGGCCCAGCGCGAACAGGTACCGCGAGATGGCGTTGTGGAACGCGAGCAGCGCGGCGAAGAGGCTGGTCAGCAGGAGGACCACCATCGCGTCGGCGACGGCGGGGCTGAGGTACTCGGCGGTCGCGGAGAAGACCAGCCCCGCGGTGTCGGCCCGGGCGGCAGCGACCACGCCGTCGGTGCCGAACGCCAGGACGACCGCCCAGCTGGCCAGGGCGTAGAACCCGCCGATGAGGACCACCGCCACGTACGTGGCCAGGGGGACCGTCCGCCGCGGGTTGCGCGCCTCTTCCCCGTAGATCGCCGTGGCCTCGAAGCCGATGAACGAGGCGATCGCGAACATGATGCTGATGCCGGGGGCGCCCGAGAAGAACTCCGACGGGGCGAACGACCGCACGTCGATCCCGTCGGCACCGCCCTGCGCCAGCACCGCGACGGCGACGACGGCGATGACGCCGATCTCCAGGGTCAGCAGGACGCCGAGCACCTTCGCCCCCACGTCGATGTTCCGGTAGCCCAGCACGCCGACGACCGCCATGAGCACCAGCGACCAGACCCACCACGGCAGGTCCGGCCCGCCGTACTGGATGACCAGACCCTGCGCGGTGGCGCCGGCCAGCCCGTAGATCGCCGCCTGGATGGCGGTGTAGGTGAGCAGGGCCAGCCCGGCGGCGCCGACGCCCACCGGCGTGCCGAGCCCCTTGCTGACGTAGGCGTAGAAGGCGCCGGCATCGACGACGTGCCGGCTCATCGCCGCGTAGCCGACGCTGAACAGCAGCAGGACGACGGCGGCCACGACGTAGGCCATCGGGCTGCCCGGCCCGTTGCCGATCGCGAGCATGACCGGCAGGGCGCCGCCGATCGAGGTGAGCGGCGCGGCCGCGGCGACGACCAGGAAGACGATGCCGACGACGCCGATGGAGCCGCGCAGGCCCCTGCCGGTCCCGTCGGCAGGCGGGGCCGTGTCGGTGGCGGGCGCGGCCGTGTCGGTGGCGGGCGCGGCCGCGGGGCGCTCACTCATGGCAGCAACCGCCCTCGGTGGAGCCGGCGGTCCGCGACTGGCAGTGGGCGCTGGCGTTCGGGGGCACGTCGAGGGTGGGGTTGCGGTCGAAGAACCCGACCGGCTTGAGCCGGAAACCCGTGTAGTCCACGGGCATGATCGGCCAGTCCTCCGGCCGGGGGACGTGGGTGAGGCCGAAGGTGTGCCAGACGACGACGTCGGTGCCCTCGACGTCCCGGTCGGCGGCCACGTACTGCGGCAGGCCGGCGCCGCCCTTGTGCTGGTTGACGAAGTCGCCGGCGGCGTAGCGCTCGGCCGGGTCGTAGGCGGTCACCCAGAGGTGCTTGGTGGCGAAGGCGGCCCGCCGGGAGATGGAGCTGTCCTCGTCGGCCAGCAGCACCGGCTGCCCCTCGGGCAGGAGGGCGTAGGCCACCGGCTCGCCGAGGCGGTTGCGGCTGTTCGGGTTGCTGATGTGCCAGACGCGGCCCACCGACTGGTCGGCCAGCCGCTGGGCCTCGGACTCGCGGCGCAGCGTCGCCCGCCGTTGGGTGAAGGCGTTGCCCCGGGGGTTGTCCGGCCCCATGGGGACGCGGACGAAGTCCAGCTCCTCGACGGTGTTGGTGGGGCCGTCGAGCGCCATGTCCAGCCGGGCGCTGAACAGGTGCTGGTGGTAGGGGGCGCCGAGCCCGGGCGCGATCTGGGACGCGTAGGGGTGACCTCCGCCGGGGTGGGCCGAGGTGAACACGATGCCGGTGGCCTTGACCTCGAACCCGATCGTGCCGTCGAGGTAGAGGTACCAGTAGAAGCCGTAGTCGTAGTTGCCGATCGTGGTGAAGAAGCTGATCACCATGCGGCGCTGCCGGCGGGTCTCGGCCGAGCCGGCCCACAGGTCGGTGTGCTTCCAGAGGATCCCGAAGTCCTCCTCGTGCATGCAGATCGCGTTGCGGAGCACCTGCGGGTTGCCCCGCTCGTCGGCGATGACGGCGTCCATGTAGGTGATGTCGCCGAGGCAGTCGCAGCCCAGCTCGAGGGCGTTGGCGTAGCGGCCGACGAGGTACTCGCCGGTGTCGAAGTAGTTCTGCCAGGACCGGACGGGGGAGGGGTCGGCGTAGGGGACGACCATCTCGGCGATCGAGGCGCGGTGGATGATCGGCCGCAGCCGGCCGCCGTCCTCGAAGCCGATCTGGTGCAGCGTCAGCCCCTCGCGGGCGTCGAACCCCACCCGCAACTGCCACTTCTCCCAGGTGAGCAGGTTGCCCTCGAGGGTGAAGCTCGGGCCCTCGGGCTGGGTGATCTCGATCGGCTTCTGCGTGGTCCGCAGCGGACCGGTGAGCGAGGGGTCGGTGAAGTTGCCGTGCTCCTCGGGGACCGGCACCGGGCCCAGGTCGATGACCCGGTCGACGGTCTTGGCCATGACGTCGACGTAGGCCACCAGCCCGTCGATCGGGTGCGCCCAGGCGTGGTCCTCGGGGGAGTCCTGCCGGAAGGCCAGCCCGCGCAGGATCCGCCGCCCCTCCTCCTCCGGGTACTCGAAGACACCGGCCGACAGCGGGGCCACCCGGACGTCGGCGACGTCGAGGCCGCGCGCGGCCAGTGCGGCCAGCCACCGCTCGTCGGTCGCGAGGACCTCCTCCACCAGTGCGAACTCCTCGTCCAGCACCGGCAGCTGACCGTCGGTGGCAGCGTCGAGGGCCCGGTCGGAGACGATCTCCCGCTCGGTCACCGAGACGACGACGTCACGCGCGTCCGGCCGGGCGACGTCGTGCAGCAGGACCCGCACCCGGCGGTCGGGGACGGTGTCGCCGGCGTACAGCGCCGACTTGGCCGGCTCCTCCAGCCCGACGTAGACGAACCGCGTCGAGTCGGCGACCAGGCCGGCGGCCTCGAGGACCTCGCGGGCCGTGGTGACCTCCGCCGCGGTGAGCTGCTCGAGCGGGTGGGTGATCGGGGGGGCGGTCGTGTCCGCTGCCATGGGGGCTCCCGGTTTTGATTCTACGGGTGTAGAAAGACTGCGTGACCCAAGTTACAGCCGGTGTCTCGATATGTGAAGCCCCTGTTCTCCATGCGGAGTCGGGACGTCGGTTCGCGCCGGTGCGCTGGTGCGCGGTGCTCGTGGCGGTGACGTCCGCGGGGCTGCACGTCCTGGCCCTGGCCGGGAGCGCGGCGGCCCCTCCGGAGCGCCTGCTCGTGCTCGCGGGAATGGGGATGGCCTGCCTGCCGTGCGCCCTGCACCTCGCGCTGCTGCCCCGTCGGCGGACCTGGGTGCAGATGGCCGTCGTGTCGGCGGCCATGCTCGTCGCCCACCCCTGGGTCACGGGCGGGCACGGCGCGGGTGCGCACGGCGCGACGTCGTCGGTGGTGGGCGCGGCGATGGTCGCGGTCGCCGCCTGCGGGCTCGCGCTGGCCCTGTGGGCGCTGGTGCTCGGTGCCCGGATCCCTCGGACGGTGCGGTGACCGGTCCTCGCCCGCGTCGCGGGTGACCCCCCGGCACGGCGCTCCGCCCATCCGTCCGGTACAGAGGAGGGCCGGGTCCGGGCACGGGGGGTGGGGCGGTGGCGCTGCGATCGGGCCGGTCCACGCCGGGAGGGGCGATCGCCGGGCCGGGTCCCGGGGAGACGACCCGGTGGGCGGCCGTGCTGAGCCTGATGGCCGCCGGGGTGGTCGCCGCGGCGCAGATCGGCAAGGCGTCCGCCGCGCTGCCCGTGCTCCAGGACGAGTTCGGCCTCAGCACCGCTGCGGCGGCGTGGTTCCTGTCCCTGGTCAGCGCCATCGGGGCCGTGCTGGGCGCCGTCCTGGGGTGGCTCGGGCAGGCGATCGGGTTCCGCCGTCAGGTCCTGCTCGGGTTGCTCGCCATCGTGCTCGCCAGTGCCGGAGGGGCGGTCGTCCCGTCCGGCGCGTGGCTGCTGACCGCCCGGGCCGCCGAGGGGCTGGGGCTGGTCCTCGTCGTCCTCGCCGCGCCCGCCGTGCTGCCCGAGGTCTCCGCCCCGGAGCGCCGCCGGCTGGTCGTGGGTGCCTGGGGTGCGTACATGCCCGTGGGTGCCGGGCTGGCCACGCTGCTCGTTCCCGGTGGGGTCGCGCTGGTGGGGTGGCGGGGCACCTGGCTCGTCGACGCGGGCCTGTCCGCCTGCGTCCTGCTCGCCGTGGCCCGGTGGGTGCCTGCGACCGGTGCCCGTCAGCGTGCCGTCGGTGGTCTGGCGCGAGCGGTCCGCTCGCCGGGGGTCCTGTGCCTCGCGGCGGTCTTCGGGCTCTACGCCGGGCAGTACCTCGCAGTCGTCGGGCTGCTGCCCGCTGTGCTCGTCGCCGACGGCGGGCTGTCGCTGGCGTCCGCGGGGCTGGTGAGCGCCCTGGTCTTCCTGGTGAACGCCCCCGGCAACGTGCTCGGTGCCGTCCTGCTCCACCGTGGGGTGCGCCGCCCGTGGCTGCTCGTGGGCGGCAGCGCGTGCATGGCGGTGACCGTGTGGGGGGTCCTGGACGCCGGACTGCCGTTGTGGGCGCGCATCGCCGCGGCCCTGGCCTTCTCCGCGACCGCCGGCCTCGTGCCGGCCGCCGCCTTCAGCGGCGTGGCGGCGATGTCCGCCGGCACCTCGTCGGCGGGGGCGGCCGTGGGCCTGCTGATGCAGGGCTCGAGCATCGGCCAGCTCGTGGGCCCGCCCCTGGCGGTCGCGGCCGACGCGGCCGTGGCCTCGTGGGCGGGGCGTCCGGCGACGTTGGCCTGTCTCGCCGTCCTGGCCCTGCTCGGCGGGCTGGCCTACCGGCGGCTGGAGAGGCCGCTCGGCGCGCCGGGGAGGGATCGGCAGGACCCGGGAGGCCTGTGACCCTGGTCGGTCGGGGTCGTCGGTGCCCCGCCGCTCGACGGCGGACCCCGGTGCCGGCCCGACGGTCAGCGGAGGGCGGCGGCGACCTTCGCGGCGGCGGCCGCCACGGCTCGACCGACCCGCTCCACGTCGATCGTGTCGTCGACGTAGACCACGGCGAGCGCGGCGCGGGCCCCGCCGTCGGGCCCCAGCACCGGCGCGGCGACCGAGTGCATGCCGGGGATCACCTCGCCCCGGGAGGTCGCGAAGCCGGTGTGCCGGGCGGTGGTGAGCTCCGGCCGGTCCTCCGGGGACGGCGGCTCGGGGATGAGCAGCGCGAGGCCGGGGGCGCCCCGCCCGACGGGGTGCCGGGTGCCCGGCCGGTAGGTGACGTGCGCGGGGGAGTCGTGCGGCTCGACGCTGGTCACGGTGACCGCCTCGTCGCCGGTCCGCACGACCAGGAACGCGGTCATGCCCAGCTCGGCCACGAGGTCGTTGAGCCGGGGGAGGGCGGCGGCCTGCAGGCCGGTCCGCACGCCCCGGGCGAGCGCGGCCATCCCGAGCCCGAGCGAGAAGTGCCCGACGGCGTTGCGCTCGACGAGCTGGTGGGCCTCCAGCGTGCGCAGCAGCCGGTAGGTGATCGACCGGTGCAGTCCCAGCGCCTGCCCGATCTCGGCGATCGGCTGCGGCGTCCCGACGGCGGCCAGGTGCTCCAGGATCCGGATGCCGCGGTCGAGCGTCTGTGACTGCGGCGTGCCCCCGCCGTCGTCTGCCACCATCGCCGTCCCTCCCGTGACCCCTCCGGTCCCACCCTACGGTCGCCCTCGGCGGGGGTCCGGCCCGACGCGGCACCGCCCCGGCCCCGGGCGAGGTCGGGGCCGGGGCGGTGCCGCGTCGTCGGTGCCGTCAGCCGTTGATGACCTGCGGAACGGCGACCGCCTTGAGGCCCTCGACGCCGAACTCCAGCCCGTACCCGGACCTCTTGTGCCCGCCGAAGGGGATCATCGGGTGCACGCCGCCGTGGGCGTTGATCCAGACGGTGCCGGCCTCGAGGCGGGCGGCCACGGCGCGCGCGGCGTCCCGGTCGCTGCTCCACACCGAGGCGCCCAGCCCGACGTCGAGCCGGTTGGCCATCGCGACCGCGGAGTCGACGTCCTCGTAGCGCACGATCGGCAGCGCCGGACCGAACTGCTCCTCGGCCACCAGCGGGTTGTCGTCGTCGATGTCGGCCACGATCGTCGTCGGGTAGAAGTGGCCCGGGGCGTCGGGGTCGGGGTCGCCGCCGAGGAGGATCTTCGCGCCGGCCTCACGCGCGGCGTCGACCAGGCGGGTGACGACGTCGTACTGCGCGCGGTTCTGCAGCGGCCCGAGCACGTTCTGCTCGTCGAGGCCACGGCCCATGGGCATGGCCCGCGCGACCTCGACCAGGGCGTCGCAGACCTCGTCGTAGACGTCGCTGTGCACGTACAGGCGCTTGAGCGCCGCGCACGTCTGGCCGGTGTTGATGAAGGCGCCCCAGAACAGGCCCTCGGCGATCGCGCGCGGGTCGACGTCGGGCAGCACGATGCCGGCGTCGTTGCCGCCGAGCTCGAGGGTCAGCCGCTTCACCGTGTCGGCGGAGCTCCGGATGATGGCCTGGCCGGTCGCGGTGGAGCCGGTGAACGCGATCTTGTCGACGTCGGGGTGGGTCGACAGGCGCGCGCCCACCTCGCGGTCGCCGGCGACGACGGTGAGCACGTCGGCGGGCAGCACGCCGTTCAGCACCTCGACCAGGGCCAGCACGGAGAGCGGGGTGTACTCCGAGGGCTTGACCACGACGGTGTTGCCCATCCGCAGGGCGGGGGCGACCTGCCAGACGGTGATCATCATCGGCCAGTTCCACGGGCCGATCGCGCCGACCACGCCCACCGGCCGGTGGTGCAGCTCGGCGCGGGTCTCGCCGTCGTCCACGACGACCTCGACGGGCAGCTCGGTCGCGGCGGTGGCGCGCAGCCAGGCGGCGCAGGCGCCGACCTCGAAGCGGGCGTTGGGGCCGTTGAGCGGCTTGCCCTGCTCGCGGGAGAGCAGCTCCGCGAGCGGCTCGGCCGCCGCCTCGACCGCGTCGGCCGCGCGCAGCAGCAGGCCGATGCGCTCGGCGTCGGGGCGGGCAGCCCACGCCGGCTGCGCGGCGCGCGCGGCGGCCACGGCGGCGTCGAGGTCCTCGACGGAGCGCACCGGAGCGCGGCCGACGACCTCGCCCGTCGCCGGGTCGCGCACCTCACGGCCGCCGGGGTCGGTGACGGCGGCCAGCAGGCGGTCGTAGGTGGGCGTCTCCGGCGTGGTCGTCACGGGCGCGGACACGGTGGGGGTGGTCAACGAGGTCCTCCAGCAGGGGTCGACGAGAACGCCGGCGGGGCGCCGGCGGACGGGGAGAGGGGCTCAGAGCGCGGGTGCCGGTTCGACCCGGCCGGACACCTCGCCCAGGGAGATGCGGCCGCCGCCGGTCCCGGGCGCGGTGGCGGTGATGGTCACCTCGTCGCCGTCCTCCAGGAACGTGCGCGTGGTGCCGTCGGCGAGGGTCAGCGGCTCCGTGCCGCCCCAGGAGAGCTCGATGAACGAGCCGCGCTGGTCCTCGGCCGGCCCGGAGACGGTGCCCGAGGCGAACAGGTCGCCGGTGCGCAGGGACGCGCCGTTGACCGTCATGTGCGCCAGCTGCTGGGCGGGCGTCCAGTACATGAGGTCGAACGGGGGGCAGCTGACCAGCTGCCCGTTGAGCCGCACCTCGAGGCGGATGTCGAGGCCCCAGGGCACACCGGCGTCGTCGAGGTAGGGCAGCAGCGGGACGTCGCGCTCCGGCGCGACCCGCGCCGCCTCGAACGCCGCCAGCGGGACCACCCACGGTGAGACCGAGGTCAGGAACGACTTGCCGAGGAACGGTCCCAGCGGCACGTACTCCCAGGACTGGAGGTCGCGGGCGGACCAGTCGTTGACCAGGCACACCCCGAAGACGTGCTCCGGGAAGTCGGCCAGCGGCACCGGCCGGCCGAGCTCCGACGGCGTCCCGACGACGAAGCCGACCTCGGCCTCGATGTCCAGCCGCTGGGAGGGGCCGAAGGTGGGCGCGTCGTCGGCCGGTGTCTTGCGCTGCCCGTTCGGCCGGACGACGGGGGTGCCCGAGACGGCCACGGTGCCGGCGCGGCCGTGGTAGCCGATCGGCAGGTGCTTCCAGTTCGGCGTGAGCGCCGCGGAGTCGGGGCGGAACATCTTCCCGAGGTTCTCCGCGTGGTGCTGGGAGCTGTAGAAGTCGACGTAGTCGGCGACCTCGACCGGCAGGTGCAGCGTCACCTCCGACCGGGGCAGCAGGTGCGGTTCGATCGCCGCCCGGTGCGCCTCGTCGGTGAACCACGCGGTCAGCCGTGCCCGCAGGTCCGCCCACGCCTGCGGCCCGCAGGCCATGAAGGCGTTGAGCGAGCCGGTGGCGTGCCCGTCGTCCCCGGTGGCCGCGGCCAGGTCGAGCACGTGCTCGCCGATGGCGACCCCGGTCCGCGGTGTGGTGCCGGGGGTGGAGAAGACGCCGTAGGGCAGGTTGTCCACGCCGAAGCCGGTGCCGGGCGGGAGGTCCAGCCAGCTCGTCATGCCGAGGGCCCCCGGCCCGACCAGGTCCAGGCGTACTTCCCGTCGTCGGCGGCCAGGCCGGCCTCGCCGAGGTCCAGCGGGCGGAAGGTGTCGACCATGACGGCGGTCTCGTCGAAGTACTCCACCCCGAGGGAGCGCTCGACCGCGCCGGGCTGGGGGCCGTGGGAGTGCCCGCCGGGGTGCACCGAGATCGAGCCCTTGCCGATGCCCGAGCCCTTGCGGGCCTCGTAGTCGCCGTCGACGTAGAACATGATCTCGTCGGAGTCGACGTTGGAGTGGTAGTAGGGCACCGGCACCGCCAGCGGGTGGTAGTCGACCTTGCGCGGCACGAAGTTGCAGATCACGAAGTTGTTGCCCTCGAACACCTGGTGCACCGGCGGGGGCTGGTGCACCCGGCCGGTGATCGGCTCGAAGTCGGCGATGTTGAACGCGTACGGGTAGAGGTGCCCGTCCCAGCCGACCACGTCGAAGGGGTGCTCCGGGACGACGTGGACCGTGCCGGCCAGCCCGCCGGGGCCGGGACCGCGGTGCTTGACGTAGACCTCGACGTCGCTGCCCTCGCCCAGCAGCGGCTCGGCCGGGCCGCGCAGGTCGCGCTCGCAGTAGGGGGCGTGCTCGAGGAACTGCCCGTACCTGCTCAGGTACCGCTTGGGCGGCGCGATGTGGGAGTTGGCCTCGATCGCGTACGTGCGCAGCGGCTCGTCCCCGGTGGGGATCCACCGGTGGGTGGTGGTCCGCGGGATGACCACGTAGTCGCCCTGGCCCACCTCGAGTGCGCCGAAGACGGTCTCCACCGTCGCGGCGCCGCGCTCGACGTAGACGCACTCGTCGCCGGTCGCGTTGCGGTAGTAGGGGGAGGTCAGGCTCGAGACGGCGTAGGAGATGCGGACGTCGGCGTTGCCCAGCACCAGTCGCCGGCCGCAGACGGGGTCGGTGGCCTTGTGCTCCTCACCGGGGAACAGGTCGTGCAACCTCAGGTGCCGGGGCACCAGGGGCGCGTTCGGGGTCAGCGTCTGGTCGGGCAGCTGCCAGGGGCGGGCGTCGACGATCGCCGAGGGCACGCCGGAGTGGTAGAGCAGCGAGGAGTCCGAGGAGAAGCCCTCCTCCCCGACCAGCTCCTCGTAGTACAGGCCGCCGTCGGGACGGCGGTGCTGGGTGTGCCGCTTGGGCGGGACGCTGCCCACCTGCCGGTAGAACGCCATGGGGTACCTCCTAGTGGACGGTCTCGAGGCTCCCGTGCAGGGTCCCGCCGCGAGCCTGCGAGTGACGGGGGGCACGGGGGTCCTCCTGAGGACGGGTGAGCAGCCGGGCCACCGCGGGGGCGAGGTCGGCCGCGCGGGTGAGGACGGCGGCGACGTGCCCGTCGGGCCGCAGCACCCAGATCTCGTCGGGCCGGGCGCCGAGCGCCTCGCGCAGCGTCGGCCCGGGGTCGAGGTCGCGGATCCGGTGCACCGCCACGGGCAGGCCGCCGAGGTCGGGCAGGGCCGGCGCCTCCGCGTCGTCCCCGACCAGCACGGTGACCCCCTCGCGGGCGAGCTGGCGCAGCCGGACGACGTCCGGTCGGCCCGGCACGGTGACCGGGCAGTCGGGCACGAGGACGCCGGGTGCCGGGACGGGGACGTCACCGCGCGCCGGCCGGCCGGGGAACGGGCGGGACGGGTCGGGCGTGGTCAGCGGGGAGTCGACGTACCAGAACGGCTCGGCGAGCCGGCCGGAGTCCACCTGCGCCCGGGCGGCCGGGTCGGTCGCGGCCCGCTCCAGGACGTCGGACCGGTGCCGGGCCTCCTCGTCGCTGCCGGGCACGAGGAACCGCATGGTCGCGCCGGTGACCTCGATGTTCTCCAGGGCCGCGGCGTGCCGCTCGTCGTGGTAGCTGTCCAGCAGCGAGTCCGTCGCCCACCCGCGGAGCACGAAGGCGATCTTCCAGGCGGCGTTCTCGGCGTCGAGCACCCCGGAGTTGAGCCCGCGTGCGCCGAACGGGGAGACCAGGTGCGCCGCGTCGCCGGCGACGAGCACCCGACCGACCCGCATGCGGTCGACCACGCGGGAGTGGAACCGGTAGACCGACTTCCACACGATCTCGTAGTCGCGCTCGCCGATGACCTGGCGGATCCGCCGGTCCAGCCCGCCCGAGGCCTCCTCGGCGGCGAGGTCGAAGTCCGGCGGCACCTGCCAGTCGATGCGGAAGGTGGAGTCCGGGCAGGGGTGGATGAGCACCTGGCGGCCCGGGTTCCACTCCGGGTCGAAGTAGAAGCGGCGCTCGGTCTCCCAGCCGGGCAGGTCGGTGCGGATGTCGCAGATGAGGAAGTAGTCCTCGAAGGTCTCGCCCTCGAAGGTGAGCCCGAGGGCCGACCGGAGCTCGTCGCTGCGCGGCCCGGGGCAGGCGACCGCGTAGGACCCGCGGACCTCCACGTCGCCGTCCGCGGTCGCGCAGGTGAGGGTCACGCCGTCGGCGTCCTGCGCGACGCCGACGACCCGGGAGCCCCAGCGCACCTCGATGAGGGGCTGCTCGGCGATGCGCGCGTCGAGCAGCTGCTCGGTCTCGCACTGGGAGATGTTCACGAACGGCGGGAACGGGGACCGTCCGCGGTCGGCGAACTGGAAGCTGAACAGCTCGGTGTCGTGGTGGAAGGTGCGCGCCGTCGTCCAGGTGACGCCGCGGCGGGCGACCTCGGCGCCGACGCCGACGGCGTCCCAGACGTCGAGGACGTCGCGCTGCTGGCAGATGGCCTTGCTGCCGATCGCGTCCCGCTCGGGGCGACCGTCGAGGACGACGACCCGCAGCCCCCAGCGGGCCAGCAGCAGCGCGGCGGTCTGGCCGACCGGGCCGGCGCCCACGACCAGCACGGGCAGGTCGGGAGTCATCGGGGGCCTCATCCCTGCAGCTCGTCCCAGACCTGGCGGTCGCGCTCGGCGGTCCAGATGACGGGGCGCTCGATGCCGGAGAACTCGTCCCACAGCCGCTGGACGTCGAAGGGGAGGCAGTGCTCGAAGATCGGCCACTTGCCGTACTTCGGGGCCAGGGCCTCGTGGGTGGCGGCGAAGGCGTCCCTGAGGGTGCCGCCGGAGCGGTGCGCCTCGCCGACGGTGCGCTGCATGGTGAGCAGGAAGTCGCGGGTCTGCTCGATCGCGGCGTCCACCTGGTCGCGGCCGCGGGCGATGGCGCCGCGGCCGCCGACCAGCTGCTGGGCGCCCAGGGCCTTGACCCGGTCGAGGGTGCCGGCCGCCCAGTCGAAGTGGAACGCGTCGCCGGTGTAGAGGGCGGCCTGCGACTCCACCAGGTCCCCGGCGAAGACGATCTCCTGCTTGGGCAGCCAGGCCACGATGTCGCCCTCGGTGTGCCCGCGGCCCAGGAACTCGAGCACCAGCTCGCCACGGTCCCCGCCCAGCTCGATGGTGAGCTTGTCGCGGAAGGTCAGCGTCGGCCAGGTCAGACCGGGGATGGACTCCGGCTCCTCGAACAGCCGGGGCATCCGGCCGAACTCGCTCTCCCAGTCCTGCTGGCCGCGCTCCTCGATGAGGTGCTTGGTCTGCTCGGAGCTGACGATCACCTCGGCGTCGAACGCGCTGGCGCCCAGCACGCGGACGGCGTGGTAGTGCGACAGCACCAGGTACCGGACCGGCTTGTCGGTGTGCTCGCGGAGCTTGGCCAGCCAGCGGCGCGCGGCGACCGGCGTGGCCAGCGCCTCGAAGCAGACGAGGAAGTCCTCGCCCTCGATCGCGCCGAGGTTGGGGTCGCCTTCCGCGGTGAGCGCGTACACGCCGTCGGCGAGCACCTCGAGGGTCTGCTCCTTCACGCCGAGGTCGGCGGAGGAGGCGAAGGGCTTGGCGGCCATGGGCGGGGTCTCCCTCGGTGTGTTCCATAATCGGACGTGTCATCCGCTTATCGACTACGAGGCTACGTCGTTGTGGTGGCCGACACAAGCCCCGACCGTGGCGCAGGGAACGCCGCCCAGAGGCCCGCCGCGCTCGCGGCCACCACGGCGAGCGCCGGGACGAGGTGTGCCGCGACGGCATCGAAGGCCGGTCGCAGCACCGACTCGCCCGGGACAGCACCGCGGCCGCCCGGGCCGCTGCGGCGAGCGCCCCGGTGACGGCGAGGCCGATGCGGGCCGCGGCATGGGTGCGGTCTCCTGCTCTTGACGCCGGTGCGCGCACACGGTGTGATCGAGTTCACACTGGTTGGAGATGCGCGTGCTCATCTGAGCAGTCCGTTCCGTGCTGGCCACGAGAGGACGAGATCGTGCGCAGACGTGGAGAGCCCGTGCTCGCCGCCGCGATGGCGGGCGTCGTGGCGGTGGGGGTCGGCGGGTGCGCCGGCTGGGGCGGAGGTCCCTCGGGGGGCGGTCCCGACACCATCGACGTGCTGATGGTCAACAACCCGCAGATGATCGACCTGCAGCAGCTGACCGCCGAGCACTTCACCGCCGAGACCGGCATCACGGTGAACTACACCGTCCTGCCGGAGAACGACGTCCGGGACAAGATCAGCCAGGAGTTCTCCAGCCAGGCCGGGCAGTACGACGTCGCCACGGTCAGCAACTTCGAGATCCCCATCTACGCCCGCAGCGGGTGGATCGCCCCGCTCGACGACTACGTCGCGGCCGACGCCGACTTCGACCAGGACGACGTCCTCGGGCCGCTCACCACCTCGCTCACCGGCGATGACGGCCGGCTGTACGGCGAGCCGTTCTACGGCGAGTCCTCCTTCCTCATGTACCGCACCGACGTGCTGGAGGCCGCCGGCATCCAGATGCCGGAACGGCCGACGTGGCAGGAGGTCGCCGACATCGCGGCAGCCGTCGACGGCACCCAGCCCGGGATGGCCGGGATCTGCCTGCGCGGCCAGCCCGGCTGGGGCCAGGTGTTCGCCCCGCTCACCACCGTGGTCAACACCTTCGGCGGCACGTGGTTCACCGCGGACTGGCAGCCCGAGGTCAACGGTGAGGGGTTCCGCGAGGCCACCCAGTTCTACGTGGACCTCGTCCGCGAGTACGGCCAGACCGGTGCACCGCAGGCCGGCTTCACCGAGTGCCTGAACAACGTGGTCCAGGGCAACGCCGCCATGTGGTACGACGCGACCTCGGCCGCCGGGTCCCTCGAGGCCGCCGACTCGCCCGTCAGGGGCAAGATGGGTTACGTCGCGGCGCCGGTGGTCGAGACCGCCAGCTCGGGCTGGCTGTACGCGTGGTCGTGGGCCATCCAGGAGGCGAGCACGAAGCACGACGCGGCCTGGGAGTTCATCTCCTGGGCGTCCAGCCGCGAGTACGAGGAACTCGTCGGCGAGGAGCTCGGCTGGTCGGAGGTCCCCGCCGGCAAGCGGGCGTCGACCTACGCCAACCCGGACTACCTCGCCGAGGCCTCCGCGTTCGCCGCGCCCACCCTGGCGGCGATCGAGGCCGCGGACCCGAACAACCCGGGCGTGCAGGAGCGCCCGGCGCCCGGGATCCAGTTCGTGGGCATCCCGGAGTTCCCCGACCTCGCCACGCAGGTCTCCCAGGACGTCAGCTCGGCGATCGCCGGCCGCATGACCGTCGACCAGGCCCTCGACCGGGGCCAGGAGCTCGCCGAGGACGTCGCCCAGCGCTACCAGGAGCGGACCGGGTGACCCGCACCCCGCCGGGGAGGACCGGCCCCGCGCTCCCCGGACCTTCCCCCGACCGGGAGGAGCGGCCATGAGCACCACCCTCGAGCGCAACCGCGACGACGTCGGCACGCCACCGCCCCCACCGGGCGGAGCGCTGCGCCGCTCGGCCGACTGGGCGCGGCGGGCCCCGCTTCTGCCCGCGCTGGTCTTCATGATCGTGGTGACCCAGTTGCCCTTCGTGGGCACGCTGGTCATCTCGTTCATGGACTGGAACGCCTACTACCCGGACGAGCGCGGCTTCACCGGCTTCAGCAACTACGCCGACGTGCTCACCGACGTCACCACGCGGGACGCGATCCTCGTCACGATCCAGCTCACCGTGGTGGTCGTCCTGGTGAGCCTGGTGCTCGGCATGCTCATCGCGCTGCTGCTGGACCGTGAGTTCCGCGGGCGGGGCGTCGTCCGGACGATGATGATCACGCCGTTCCTCGTCGTCCCCGTCGCCGCCGCGCTGCTGTGGAAGCACGCGCTGTTCAACCCCGAGTACGGCCTGCTCAACGGCACGCTGACCTGGATCTGGGGGCTGTTCGGCTCCGACTCCCCACCGCAGCCGGACTGGATCACCACGGCGCCCCTGGTGGCGGTGGAGGTCGCCCTCATCTGGCAGTGGACGCCGTTCATGATGCTGATCCTGCTGGCGGGGCTGCAGAGCCGGCCGATGGACGTCATCGAGGCGGCCCGGATCGACGGTGCCAGCAGCTGGCAGATCTTCCGCTACATGACCTTCCCGCACCTCCGGCGCTACCTGGAGCTGGGCGCGCTGCTCGGGGCGATCTACATCGTGCAGGTCTTCGACGCGGTCTTCGTCATCACCTCGGGGGGCCTGGGCACCGCGAACCTGCCCTACACCATCTACCAGGTCTTCTACACAGCCCATGACTACGGCCGGGCCTCGGCGGCAGGGGTCATCACCGTGATCGGCACGATCGTCATCGCCACCCTGGCGCTGCGGACGGTGTCGACGCTGTTCCAGGAGGAGAACGTGCGATGAGCTCGGTCACCGACGTCGCCCCGGTCGCCGCCACCCGCACGCCCGAGGGGGCACCCCGCCGGCCGCGCAAGCCACGCGGCGGGCTGGTCCTCGGTCTGGTCGCCTGGGTGATCGGGTTCCTGTTCGTGGTCCCCGTGCTCTGGATGGTGTTGACGTCCTTCCACAGCGAGGAGGCCGCCGCCACCAACCCGCCCGCGGTCCTCGCGCCGCTGACCCTGGAGGGCTACCGGACGTTCTTCGGCCTCGGCACCGGCGCGAACCCCTGGCCCTCGCTGCTCAACTCGCTGACCGCGAGCGTCGTCTCCACGGTCCTCGTGCTGCTGCTGGCCATCCCGGCCGCCTACGCGCTGTCGATCCGGCCGGTGCGCAAGTGGACCGACGTGATGTTCTTCTTCCTGTCCACCCGGATGCTGCCGGTGGTCGCCGGCATCCTGCCCATCTACCTGTTCGCGCAGTGGAGCGGGCTGCTCGACAACATCTGGCTGCTCATCGTCCTGTACACCTCGATGAACCTGCCGATCGCCGTCTGGATGATGCGGTCGTTCCTCGCCGAGGTCCCCGTCGAGATCCTCGAGGCCGCCGCGATGGACGGCGCGGGGCTGCTGCGGACCCTCCGCCAGGTGGTGACCCCGATCGTCCTGCCGGGCATCGCCGCCACCTCGCTGATCTGCTTCATCTTCAGCTGGAACGAACTGCTGCTGGCCAGGACCCTCACCGGGACGGTGGCGCAGACCGCGCCGGTGTACCTGACCGGGTTCGTGACCAGCCAGGGACTGTTCCTGGCCCAGATGTGCGCGGCGGCCTTCGTCGTGTCGCTGCCCGTCCTCGTCGCCGGCTTCGCCGCCCAGGACAAGCTGGTCCAGGGCCTGTCGCTGGGCGCCGTGAAGTGAGGACCGCCGGCCGGCGCGACCCCCGGTCGGTGGAGGTCGTCCACCCCCAGACCTGACGTCCCCGGACCCAGCGAGGAGAACCCCATGGCCTCCGTCACCTACGACAAGGCGAGCCGCATCTACCCGGGCGCGGAGAAGCCCGCGGTCGACGCGCTGGACCTGCAGATCGCCGACGGCGAGTTCCTCGTCCTGGTCGGCCCGTCCGGCTGCGGCAAGTCCACGAGCCTGCGGATGCTCGCCGGCCTGGAGGACGTCGACCGGGGCAGCATCCGCATCGGCGACCGGGACGTCACGCACGTCAAGCCCAAGGACCGGGACATCGCCATGGTCTTCCAGAGCTACGCGCTCTACCCGCACATGACCGTGGCGGACAACATGGGGTTCGCGCTCAAGCTCGCCGGCAAGGGCAAGGACGAGATCGGCGCCCGGGTCGCCGAGGCGGCCAAGATCCTGGACCTGGAGCCGTTCCTCGACCGCAAGCCCAAGGCGCTCTCCGGCGGCCAGCGCCAGCGCGTGGCCATGGGCCGGGCCATCGTGCGCCAGCCGCAGGTCTTCCTCATGGACGAGCCGCTGTCCAACCTCGACGCCAAGCTGCGGGTGCAGACCCGGACCCAGATCGCCGCCCTGCAGCGCCGCCTGGGCACGACCACCGTCTACGTGACCCACGACCAGGTCGAGGCGATGACGATGGGGGACCGGGTGGCGGTGCTGCGGGCCGGCCTCCTGGAACAGTGCGACACCCCGCTGCGGCTCTACCAGGAGCCGGCCAACGTCTTCGTCGCCGGTTTCATCGGGTCCCCGGGCATGAACATCGCCGAGTTCGGGATCGAGGACGGGCACGCCGTCCTCGGGCGCGCCCGCATCCCGCTGTCCACGGCCACCCTGAGCGCGCTCTCCGCCGAGGGGGCCGACGGCGTCGTCGTCGGCTTCCGGCCGGAGTCCCTCGACCTGGTCGCGGAGTCCGAGGCCGGTGCCTTCCCGGTCGAGGTGGCCGTGGTGGAGGAGCTCGGCTCCGACGCGTTCCTGCACGGGCGGCTGCCCGAGCTGGCCCAGGACGCCGGTGAGATCAACGAGGACATCGTCGCCCGGGTGGACCCCGGCCGCCCGCCCGCGAAGGGGGAGCGGGTGCACCTGCGCATCCAGCCGGGGAAGGAGCACCTCTTCTCCCCGACCACCGGCCGGCGCCTGCCCGGCTGACCGCCGTCCACGGGAGGGATGACCGTGCCGCCGCTGACCGCGGGGTCGCTGCCGGCCCTGGCCGGGGCCGTGCCCGTGCCGACCTACGACCGGTCCCGGGTCCGGCCCGGGATCGTGCACCTGGGCGTGGGGGCCTTCCACCGGTCCCACCAGGCCGTCTACGTCGACCACCTCCTCCAGCGGGGCGGCGCGGAGGACTGGGGCATCTGCGGCGTCGGGGTGCTGCCGGGCGACCGCGGGATCGCCGAGGCGATGGCGGCCCAGGACTGCCTCTACACCCTCGTGGTCAAGCACGCGGACGGCACCTACGAGCCGCGGGTGATCGGCTCGATCGTCGAGTACCTGCTCGCACCCGACGACCCGGACGCGGTGGTCGAGAAGATGGCCGCCGAGACGACGCGGGTCGTGACCCTGACGGTGACCGAGGGTGGCTACAACATCTCCGCCGTGACCGGGGAGTTCGACGCGACGGCCCCCGACGTGGTCGCGGACCTGCGGCCCGGCGCCGCGCTGAGGTCGTCGTTCGGTCTGGTCACCGAGGCGCTGGTCCGCCGCCGGGACCGCGGGCTGGCGCCGTTCACCGTCGTGTCCTGCGACAACATCCAGCACAACGGGGACGTCGCCCGGCGGACCTTCGCCGCCTTCGCCACGCTGCGCGACCCCGACCTGGGCGCCTGGGTCGAGCGGGAGGTGTCCTTCCCGAACTCGATGGTCGACCGCATCACCCCCGCGACCACGGACGCGGACCGGGCCGAGGTCGCCCGGCGGTTCGGCATCGAGGACCGGTGGCCGGTCGTGTGCGAACCCTTCACCCAGTGGGTCCTCGAGGACCGGTTCGGCCTGGGGCGCCCGCCGCTGGAGGACGCCGGCGTCCAGGTCGTGGACGACGTCGAGCCCTACGAGCTGATGAAGCTGCGGCTGCTCAACGCCAGCCACCAGGCGCTGGCCTACCTCGGCCACCTGGCCGGCCACCGGCTGGTCCACGAGACCGCGCAGGACCCGCTGTTCGCCCGGTTGCTGCTCGGCTACATGGAGGAGGAGGCGACGCCGACCCTCCGTCCGGTCCCCGGGATCGACCTCGACCACTACCGGCGCGACCTGATCGCCCGCTTCTCCAACCCGCACATCCGCGACACGCTCGCACGACTGGCCTTCGACGGCTCCGAGCGGTTGCCGAAGTGGCTGCTCCCGGTGGTCAGGGAGAACCTGGCCACCGGCGGGGAGATCCGGCGTTCGGCCGCGGTCGTCGCCGGGTGGGCCCGGTACGCCGAGGGGGTCGACGAGCAGGGCGCGCCGATCGACGTGGTCGACCGGCGGCGCGAGCAGTTGATGGCCAACGCCCGCCGGCAGCGCGGGGAGCCGCTGGCCTTCATCGCCGACCGGGACCTGTTCGGCGACCTGGTGGACGACGAGCGGTTCACCGCCGCCTACCTCGCCGCCCTGACCTCCCTCCACGAGCGCGGGGCGCGGGCCACCCTCGAGGCCCTGGTCGGGAACGCCCTGCCGACGCCGTCCCCCTAGGTCGGCGGCCGCACGCCGGCGCGGCCCGCCTCCGGGGAGGCGGGCCGCGCCGCGGGTCGGTCGGGAGGGGCGGTCAGCGCGCCCCGGCGCCGACCGGCTCGTGCTGCTCGGTGCGGGTGGGGGCGGCCTTCTCCAGGGCGGCACCCTCGACGTCGAGCACGGGCAGCCAGCCCAGCCAGCGGGGGAGCCACCAGGCCCGCCGGCCGAGCAGGGCCAGTGCCGCGGGCACGAGCACCATGCGGACGACGAAGGCGTCGAAGAGGATGCCCATCGCCAGCGCGAAGGCGATCGACTTGATGGTCGCGTCCCCGGCCGGGACGAAGCCGGCGAACACCGAGAACATGATCAGCGCCGCGGCGACGACGACCGGGGCCGCCTGCCGGAAGCCGGTGCGGATGGCCTCCAGCGGCGCGGCGCCGTGGCTGTGCGCCTCGTGCATCCGGGACACCAGGAAGATCTGGTAGTCCATGGCCAGCCCGAACAGGATGCCGATCACCAGGATCGGCGTGAGGCTGATCAGCGGGCCGGTGCCCTCGAGGTTGACCACGTCGGCCAGCCAGCCCCACTGGAACACCGCCACCGTGGCGCCGAGGGAGGCACCGACGGTGAGCAGGAAGCCCAGCACGCCGACCAGCGGGACCAGCAGCGACCGGAAGACCAGCACCAGCAGCACCAGCGCCAGGCCCACGACCAGGACGAGGTAGACCGGCAGCGCCTCGTCGAGGGCCTGGGCCACGTCGACGCTGACCGCGGTCGCGCCGGTGACGGAGGCCTCGACCCCCTCCAGTCCGGCGAGCTCGGTGCGCAGGTCGGTGACCAGGTTCTCGGTGGCGGCGTCGGTCGGCCCGGACCCGGGGATGACGGTGAGCAGGGCCGCGCTGTCGTCGGCGTTGGGGACCGGCGGGGTGACCAGGGCGACGTCGTCCAGCCCGGTGACGTCCCCGCTGACCCGTGCTGCCGCCTCGGCCGCACGGTCGCCCTCGAAGAGGATCGTGATGGGCCCGTTGAAGCCGGCGCCGAAGCCGTCGGCGAGCAGCTGCTGGGCCCGCGCCGCCGTGCTGTCCTCGGGCGGCGTCTGCACCAGCGTCGTCTGCATGGAGAAGAACGGGACGGCGATGGCGCCCAGGGCCACCACCGTCAGGAGCAGGGAGGCGACCCGGCGGCGGGTGACCGTGGTGGCCCAGCCGGTGAGGAAGCCGCGCCGGCTGCGCGCGTGCGCCGGGTGCCGGGGCTGCTCCGCTGCCGCGTGCGCGCCGTGCCGGGAGCCCTGCGCCAGGGCGGCGCGCTGCGTGCGGGGCAGCACCCTGAGGCCCAGGAAGCCGAGCACGGCCGGCACCAGGGTCAGGGCGACGAGGACGGCGGCGACGATGGTGGCGGCCGCGGCCACCCCCATCTGCGTCAGGAAGGGGATGCCGACGACGAACAGGCCGGCGAGGGCGATCACGACGGTGAGGCCGGCGGTGACCACCGCCGAGCCGGCGGTGCCCACGGCCGTGGCGATCGCGGTGCCGACCCCGGCCCCGTGCCGCAGCTCCTGCCGGTACCGGGTGACGATGAACAGCGCGTAGTCGATGCCGACCGCGAGGCCGAGCATCGCCGCCAGGATCGGCGTGGTCGAGGACAGCTCGGTGAAGCCGGTCGCGATGGTGACGCCCAGGACGCCGATGCCGACACCGACGACGGCGGTGAGCAGGTTCATCCCGGCGACGACCAGGGAGCCGTAGGTCACGGCCAGGACGACGAGGGCGACGACGACACCGATCGCCTCGGCGGGGCCACCGACGTGCGGCGGCTCCTGGACGGCCTCGCCGGTGACCTCGACGGTGAGCCCGCCGTCGCGGCCGTCCTCCACGGCGGCCAGCAGGGCGTCCTGCTCGGCCGGGGTCACCTCGCCGGGCGCGGCGGCGTAGGTCACCGTGCTGTAGGCGGTGGTCTGGTCCCGGTTCACCGCCGGCGCGGCGGGGTCGATCGGGTTGCTGGCCGACGCCACGCCCGGCAGCTGCGCGAGCTCGCCGACCAGCTCGCCGACGGCCGCCGCGTTCGCCGGGGTGGTCAGCGTCTGACCGTCCGGGGCCGCCACCACCACCCGGGCCGTGGCGCCCCCGCTCGCGCCGAACTCCTCGCTGATCCGCTCGAGGGCGGTGGTCGACTCCTGCCCGGGGATGGAGAAGCTGCTCGAGGTCTCACCGGCCAGGGTGGCCGCGCCCGCGCCGCCTCCCACGAGGACGACCAGCCAGACGAGGACCACGATCGTTCGGCGCCGGTGCGAGAAGGCGCCGAGTCGGGACAACAGGACAGCCATGCGGGATCAGGCCTCCACCTGGTGGGGTTCGGTACGTGCGGCGCCGGGATGGCGGTGGCCGAGCGCGTCGAAGCACGTGGCGACGATGTGCTGCCGCCACGCGGTGATCCGGTCCTCGGAGTGCGCGGCCAGGGTCAGGACGGCCAGCGCGGCGAGCGCGCCGACGACCCGCACGAGCCGGGGCGTCTCCGCGGTCTCGGGGTCGACGCCGAAGGCCTGGAGGACGAGGTCGGTGACGGCGCGCTCGGGGTCGGCGGCGCCCAGCTGCGTCGCCGGCGCGAGCATCAGCGCGACCAGCCCGGGGTGGGCCAGGGCGACGTCGAGCAGGACCTCCAGGGCGTACCGGTCGCGTTCGGGTCCCGGCGGCAGGTCGCCCACCTGGTCGAGCACCCGGTGCCCGAAGGTGGCGGCCTGCTCCAGCACGGCCTCGTGCAGGGCGTCCTTGGTGGGGAAGTGGTGCAGCAGACCCGCCTTGGACAGGCCGACCGCGTCGGCGATGTCCTGCACCGACGTCTTCGCGAAGCCGCGGCGGGCGAACAGAGCGGCCGCCCGGTCGAGGATGCCCTCGTCGATCTGCTGTCGGAACGGCCGGGCCACGGGACCAGCGTAGGTCCCGACCGACCGTTTCGGTCGGTGGACCGACCGAAACGGTGGGTGCGGTCGGCCACAGCCCTCAGGCCGGACGCACCCGGGACCGGCGCCGGCGGAGGCGTGTCTCGCCGGCGCCGGCCGTCCTCAGGCGTTCTGCGGGAAGCCGAGGTTGAGGCCGCCGTGGCTGGGGTCCAGCCAGCGGGAGGTGATGACCTTGCCGCGGGTG
>NZ_JBJGYV010000024.1:0-69407 GCF_054050175.1 Geodermatophilus sp. SYSU D00697 | reverse complement strand
CCCCCGGCCTGCGACCGGCCCTGCCCCTCACCGGCTCCCGCGTGCTCGCCGGACCCCCACCGAAACCGCCGCAACCACCCCCGGCACCCGACCCCGCCGACGACCCCCCACCCTTCTGACCCGACCCTCCACCTGCGGCGACCGCCCACGCCTGGTGCGAGGGCGGCCGCCGTCCGCGGGTCGAGGCCGCCTGCTCCGACGGACGCGGCGCGCAGGTCGCGGCTCGCGGCTCGGCACGGCGACACAAAGCCCGCCACCCACGGCCGCGGCTCGCGGCTCGCGCATCGCGCATCGCGGCTCGCGGCGACGGCCGCGACACACGGCCCCGGCCCGCGGCTCCCGGGGATCGAGTGAGCGCCGTCTCCACGCGGGCGGGAAGAAGGGGGCTTATCGTTGCGTAGTACAACTTGTGGCGGTGACAGCCAGCTCCCGCCCACTCCCAGTACACGCACCCGGCCGGCGGCCGTTCCCTGCGGAGGACCCTGCATGAGCACGACCCACCGGGCCGAGCGGACGGCGGCCGTCGACACGACGGCCATGACGAAGCGGGAGACGCTCGAGGCACTCAGCGGGCTGCTGCTCGCCCTGTTCGTCGGCCTGCTCAGCAGCACCATCGTGTCGAACGCGCTGCCGACGATCACCGCACGGCTGGAGGGCACCCAGTCCCAGTACACCTGGGTGGTCACCGCAGCCCTCCTCGCGGCCACGGCGTCCACGCCGATCTGGGGCAAGCTGGCCGACCTCTACAGCAAGAAGCTGCTGGTCCAGCTCGCCATCGTGGTGTTCACCATCGGCTCGGCGCTCTGCGGCCTCTCGCAGTCGATGGGCACGCTGATCGCCTTCCGCGTGGTGCAGGGGATCGGCATGGGCGGCCTGCAGTCCCTGGCCCAGGTCGTGATCGGGGCGATGATCCCGCCGCGGGAGCGGGGCAAGTACTCCGGCTACCTGGGCGCGGTCATGGCCGTGGCCACCGTCGGCGGCCCGCTGCTGGGCGGGGTCATCGTCGACACCTCCTGGCTGGGCTGGCGCTGGACCTTCTACGTCTGCGTGCCCCTCGCCCTCGTCGCCCTGGTCCTGCTGCAGAAGACGCTGCACCTGCCGACCCTGCGGCGGCACGTGAGCATCGACTGGGTCGGCGCGACACTGCTCACCGCCGCGGTCAGCGACCTGCTGATCTGGGTCACCTTCGCCGGCAACGAGTTCGAGTGGCTCTCCTGGCAGTCCGCGGCCATGGCCGGGGGCGGCGTGGTCGCCCTGCTGCTCGTGGTGTTCGTCGAGAGCCGGGTGCGCGAGCCCATCATCCCGCTGCCCATCCTGCGCGACCGGACCACCGCGCTGGCGATCATCGCCTCGATCGCGGTCGGCGTCGGGATGTTCGGTGCCTCGGTCTTCTTCGGCCAGTACTTCCAGATCGCCCGCGGCTGGTCCCCGACGAAGGCCGGCCTCGCGACCATCCCGATGATCGCAGCGCTCCTGCTCTCCTCGACCGTCTCCGGCCAGCTGATCACCCGCTTCGGGAAGTGGAAGCGGTACCTCGTGGCCGGCACGCTCCTTCTCGTCGGCGGCATGGGCCTGCTGGGCACGATCGACCACACCACGAGCTACACCCTGATGGCCGGGTACATGGCGCTGCTGGGCCTCGGCGTCGGCATGACGATGCAGAACCTCGTGCTGGCGGTGCAGAACACCGTCGACCTGCGCAGCATCGGCGCGGCGACGTCCGTGGTGACCTTCTTCCGCTCGATGGGCGGTGCCGCCGGGGTCTCGGTCCTGGGCTCCATCGCGGCGAACCGGGTCAGTGACCGGGTGGCCGAGGGGCTGGTGGCCATGGGCCTGCCGGCGCCGGAGGGCGGCGGCTCGGAGTCCCTGGACCTGGCCGGCCTGCCCGCTCCGGTCCAGGACCTGGTCCGCGGGGTCTACGGCGACGTCATCGGCGACGTCTTCGTCTTCGCGGCGGTCATCTCGGCCGTGGCGGTGCTGGCGGTCCTGTTCGTCCGGGAGGTGCCGCTGCGGCGCTCCAACAGCCCGGTCGAGGAGACGCCGGCCCCGACGCGGCCTGTGCCCGTCGCATCCGCCGCCCCGACGGGCGGGGGCCCGGCCGGGGACGCGGCCGGGACCGGTGCGGGGAACGGGCACGTCCTGGAGGGCCGGCTGGTGTTCGGGCGCGTCCTGCGCGGCGACGGCCAGCCGCTGGCCGGCGCGTCGGTCACCCTGACCGACGTCGCCGGGCGGCAGGTCGACCGCGCCAGCTCCGGCACGGACGGCGGGTACCGCCTGCGGCCCGCCGGCGCCGGCACCCACCTCCTCATCGCGTCGGCCCCGCACCTGACGCCCGACGCCGCGATGGTCGCCGTGGCGGAGTCCCCGGTGCACCGCGACGTCGTGCTGGCCGGGAGCGGAGCGCTGCGCGGAACGGTGTGCGACGGGCACGGCGCCTCCCTGCCGGCGGCCCTGGTCACGCTCACCGACGCCTCCGGCGAGGTGGTGGCGAGCACGGCAGCCGCCGACGACGGGTCCTTCGCCCTCGCCGAGCTGCTCCCCGGCAGCTACACGCTCACCGGCCGGGCGCCGGGCCACCAGCCGGTCGCCGTCCCCGTCGGGCTGGCCGACGGCGAGACCGCCGTGCGCGACCTCGTCCTCGTGGGTGGCGCCCGCGTCACCGGGGTGGTGCGCGCCGCCAGCGACCGGCGGCCGCTGCCCGAGGCGACGGTGACCCTCCTCGACGCCGACGGCAACGTGCTGGCCTCCACGTGCACCGGCGGGACGGGCCGGTACGAGTTCGACGACCTGCAGCCCGGCTCGTACACCCTCACCACCAGTGGCTTCGCCCCCGTGGCCGAGGCGCTGCGGGTGCCCGCCGGCACCGAGGTCGCCCACGACGTGACCCTCGGGTCGGCCCGCGGCTGATCCTCCACCGACCCGTCCGAGAGGAGGCCCCCATGGCGGACGTCGACGACGTCCTGCGGCGGGACCTCACGCACCTGGTGCTCGCCGACCTCCGTGCCGGTCGACCGCTGCGCCCGCCGGCGCAGGCCGCGCTGCGGATCCTCGCCGCCGAGCCCGCACCACCGGCCGCGGCAGCTCCGGTGCCGGCACCGGGCGTGGGGAGCGCCCGCCGGACGCCGCGCCGTGCGCTGGCCGCGGTGGCGGTGGGCGCCGGGGCGGCAGTGCTCGCCGCCGGGGTGCTGCTGGCCGGGGGCGGGAACGGCGAGCCGTCGGCGCAGCCGGACCGGGCGACGGTGGCGGCCGCCCCGTCGCTCGACGCAGGGACCACGCCGGCGACCACCCCGGCGCCCGGGACGCCCGGGGCCGCGCTCCCGCGGACGACCGCCGCCCCCGCAGGCACGATCGCCGCCCCGGCAGGGACGACCGGAGCGCCGGGGCCCCTGGCCACCGACCGCCCGACCACGGCCACCCAGCGCCCGCCCGCGGCGAGTTCCCGGCCGCCGGCCGGAGGGCTGTCACCGGCGGCAGGGGACACCGGGGTCCCGGCACCGGCGGCCGCCGGCTCCCCCGCCGACCCCGCCGGTCCGGTAGCCGGGACCGCGGCTCCGGCGACCGACCGACCGCGCCCCACGCAGACCGCCCCGGCTCGGGACGACCCGGTCCACAACACCCCGGCGGGGGCCAAGACCGGCGCACCCCGGCCCGGACCCACGACCCCGGCCCAGGCCACCACGACCCCGGCCCAGGCCACCCCGAGGGCCTCGACCACCACCTCCGCGGCGGACGACCCGACCCGGAGCTCCGGCCACCCGCGCCACCGGACGGAGCACGACCGTGGCTGAGGAGACCGCCCCGCGCGGATCGGCCTTCGAGCTGGGCACCGACGGTGCCCGCGTGGTGGTCGTCGGCTTCGACGGCTCCCCGACGTCGCTCCGGGCGGGCGCCTACGCCGCAGGACTGGCCCGCCGCGAGGGCGCCCGCCTCGTGGCGGTGCACGTCATGACGCCGCCGGTGCTCGCCCTGCTGGTGCCCGAGCAGCCCTGGCCGCTCGAGGAGGCCATGGCCGACCGCACCGCGCACCTGCGCGGCGAGGTGGAGGCCGGCGCCGCGCACGCGGGCGTCCCCGCCGAGTTCGTCGCCGTCCGCGGCGAGCCCTTCGCCGAGCTGGCCCGGACCGCCACGGAGCTGCGGGCCGACGTCGTCGTGGTCGGGGCCTCGACCCGGGCGGCCCACCGGCTGGCCGGCTCGGTAGGCAGCCGGCTGGTCCGCACCGGGCGCTGGCCCGTGGTCATCGTCCCGTGAGCACGTCGCTCCCCCTGCCGCCCCGGCCCGCGGCACCAGGTTCGGCTCGAGATGGATGACGGAACCGGTCCGGCCGACCTGCTGACGGCACAGGCCCTGCTCGTGGGCTACGGCGGGCACCCGGTGTGCGCGCAGGTGGACCTCCGGCTCCCCGCCGGCCGGGCGCTGGCCGTCGTCGGCCCGAACGGCTCGGGCAAGTCCACGCTGCTGCGCACGCTGGCGGGCCTGCTGCCGCCGCTCGCGGGGACCGTCGAGTTCGACGGCTCCCCCGTCGACGAGCGGCAGGCCGGCTTCCGCCGCGACGTGGCCGCGGTGCTCGACGACGACGCCTTCTTCCCTCGCTGACCTGCCGTGAGCACCTGCTGCTGACCGCGCGCGGGCACGGCGTGGTCGACACCGACGCCGTGGTGGCGGCCGAGGTCGAGGCGGTCGGGCTCCCCGAGCGGGCCGACGCGCTGCCCTCGGCCCTGTCCTCGGGCCAGCGCCGCCTGGCCCTGGCGGCGGCGTTCGTCCGCCCGGCCCGGCTCATGGTGCTCGACGAGCCCGAACGACGGCTCGACACGGGCATGCGGTCGCGGCTGGCCGACCGGCTCGCCGAGCGCCGGGACGCCGGCACCGCGGTGCTGTTCGCCAGCCACGACCCCGCCCTCGTCAGCGCCGTGGCCGACGAGGTGCTCGCGGTGGACGACGACGCCTGCCGGGTGCTGGACCCGGCCGGTGCGGCCGCCCTCATCGCGGGGCCCTGAGCGGTGACCACCACCGCACGGGTCGTGGCCGACCCGCGCGCCGAGCTGAGCGGGCCAGCAGTGCGCCGGCTGACCCGGCGAGCCACGGCCGCCCGGGCGGGCACCACGCTGTGGGCCCGGCCCGGGGACGTGGTCGGGACGCTCGCGTCGGTCGCGATCGGCGTGGCGGTCCTGGGCGGCAGCCTGGCGTCGTTGCGCGAGCGGGTCACCACGAGCGGTGTGCCGGTCACCGCAGCGACGCTGCCGGCGCACGTCACGGCCGCCACGGGGGTGGTCCTGACGGTCGCGGGGTCCCTCCTCGTCCTCGACCGGCTCGGCCCGGTGAGCAGCACCCCCGCTGCCGCCGCCTGGTGGCTGCCGCTGCCCGCCGGGCGGCGCGGCCTGCTCCTCGGGGACCTGACACGGACGACGGCCGGGGTCGCCGGAGCCGCCGTCCTGCTGGCCCTGCCGCTGGTGCTGGGCGCCGCGCCGAGCCCGACGCCGGGCTCGGTGCTGACCGGGTTGGGCTGGGCGGCCGCACTGGGCGCCGCGGCCGTCGGGGCGACGTCCTGGCTGCAGTCCCGGGGACGCGGCGGCCGCGTGGCGCCGGTGGCCGGCGCGGTCATGGTGGCCGTCGCCGTCCTCGCCGTGGCCGCGAGCAGCGTGGCCGCGACCGGAGGCAGCCCGCTGGACGTCCCCCGTCCCGGCAGCCCGCCGGCCCGGTCGGTCGGCCTGCCGGCCGCGGCGGCCACCGTCCTGCTCCCGCTCGCCGCGGCCGGGCTGGACCGGCTGGACGCCGGGCGGCTGCGGGCGAGCGGCGCCACGGCGCAGTCCGCCGGCGCCTCCGTCCTGTCCCTCGACACCCGGGACCTCGGCCGGGCGCTGTCCGTCGGGCACCGCACCCCGCGGCGCGGCCGGCGCTTCGCCCGGGTCCGGCGCCCGTGGCAGGCCGTGGTCGCGGTCGACCTCGCGGTGCTCGCCCGCGGCCGGTGGCAGGTCGGCCAGCTCGTGGTCGCCGTGGCGGTGCCGTCGTCGTGACGCGGACCGCCGGACTGGGCTCGCTCCCCCTGGCCGTGTGGGGCGGCTGCCTGCTCGGCTGGGCGCTCGCGGCGGTCGCCGCGGGCCGGCCGGGCCGCGAGGCGCAGGCGGCGCCCGAGCTGGACCGGCTGCTGCCGCTGTCCGGCGCCTCGGTCGTCGCCGCGCGGACGGTCGTCCCGGCGGTCGTCACCGCCGCCGTCTGCGGGCTGACCGGACTGCTGGTCGGGATCGGTACCGGCTCCGCTGCGGGGTGGGCCGTCCTGGGGCTGGCCGTGGCCCCCGCCTGGGCCGCCGCCGCGCTGCGGGCGGCCTACCGGCCGGAGCTGGACTGGTCGGGACCGGTCATGTCGACGCCGATGGGGACCGTGCCGGTGGGGGTCGGGGCGACGCTGGTGCAAGGGGTCGACGTCGCGGTCGTGGGCAGCCTGCCGCTCCTGGCCGCGCTGCTGGAGGCCGGCCCCACGCCGGTCCTTGTCCTCGTGCAGCTCGCCTGGTCGCTCGCCGTCGCCGCCGCGGCGCTGGTGCACCTGGCGCGGCGCCGCGCGCAGCCGGACTGACCGGGCTCAGGACCCGCCCAGGACGTCCTCGACGACGCCGGCGGCCCCGCCGCCCCGGCGCTCGGGCTCGGCGGCGGCGAGGAGCAGTCCGCCCGGGAGGAACTCGACGCCGGTCGCCGCGCCGATCTCGGGCACCTCGGTGAAGGTGTGCCCCAGCGCCTCCAGCGGCGCGCCGGACGCGGCGAGGAACGCGGGCTCGGCGTCCACCGCGGCACCGTTGCGGGAGCTGGCCCGCGGCGCGGCGATCGCCTCGGCCAGGTCCAGGCCGAGGTCCACGCGGCCGACCAGGGTCTGCAGGACGGTGGTGATGATCGTGGCCCCGCCCGGCGAGCCCAGCGCCATCAGCGGCTCGCCGTCCTGCAGCACGATGGTCGGCGCCATGCTGCTGCGCGGCCGCTTGCCCGGGCCGGGCAGGTTGGGCTCCGGCCGCGCCGGGTCCGACGGCGCGAAGGTGAAGTCGGTCAGCTCGTTGTTGAGCAGGAAGCCGCGGCCGGGCACCGTGATGCCGGTGCCGCCGGTCTGCTCGATGGTGAGCGTGTAGCTGGCCACGTTGCCCGCGGCGTCGGCGACCGTCAGGTGGGTGGTGGAGGGCCCCTCGGCGCCCGCCGGCACCGGCTCGCCCGCCGGCGCGGGACACGGGGCGTACTCGCCGTCCGGGCTGCCCGGCGCGACCGGCCGGGGCAGGGCCCGGCCGAGGTCGAGCAGGCAGGCCCGCTCGGCGGCGAAGCCCTCGGAGAGCAGCTCGTCCAGCGGCACCGGGACGGCGTCGGCGTCACCGACGAACGCGTTGCGGTCGGCGAAGGCCAGCGCCGAGGCCTCCAGGAAGGCGTGCAGCGCGGTCTCCCGAGGCAGTGAGCCGAGCGGGAGGTCCTCCAGCACGTTGAGCGCCTCCCCGACCGTGGACCCGCCGCTGGAGGGCGGGGCCATCCCGTAGACCGCCAGGCCGCGGTAGTCGACGCGGGTGGGCGCCCGCATCGGGGCGTCGTAGGCGGCGAGGTCGGCCGCCTCGAGCAGACCCGCGCGCACCGGCGTGGCGCCGGGGGCCTCCGGCGGGTCCTGCGCCGTCCGGACGACGTCGGCGGCCAGTTCCCCGGTGGCGAACAACGCCGCGCCGTCCGCGGCCAGCAGCCGGTAGGTGTCGGCGAGGTCGGGGTTGCGGAACACCGTGCCCACCTCCGGCAGGGCGCCGCCGGGGAGGAACAGCTCGGCGGTCGGCGCGAAGCGGCGGAACTTCTCCTCGTTGTCCGCGGTCTGCTGGCGGAAGGTCTCGTCGACGACGAAGCCGTCCTCGGCCAGCCCGATCGCGCCGTCGAGCGCCTCGGCGAGGTCCAGGGTGCCGAACTCGGCCAGCGCCCGCTCCCAGGTGAGCGGCGTCCCCGGCGTGCCGACCGACAGCCCGCTCTGCACCGCCTCCTGCAGGGGCAGCGGCTGCCCGGCCTCGTCCAGGAACGCGTCGGGGCCCATGGCGGCCGGCGCGGTCTCCCGGCCGTCGATGGAGGACACCGTCCCGGTCGCGGCGTCGAAGTAGACGAAGAACCCGCCCCCGCCCACACCCGCCGAGTACGGCTCGCTCACCCCCAGCGCGGCGGCGGCCGCCACCGCGGCGTCCGCGGCGTTGCCCCCGGCGGCCAGCACCTCGAGCCCGATCCGGGTGGCGTCGGGGTCGACCGTGGCCACCGCGCCGCCGGTCCCGATGGCCAGCGGCGCGCGCGCCGGGACCGGCGCGGCGTCGGCGGTCCCGGTGGGGCCGCCGGCGACCAGGACGCCGGAGGCGAGGAGGGGCAGGGCGACCAGCGTGGTCCGCCGATGCGGCATGGGGACTCCCCGGGGTCGAGGGCGTGCCGGTCCGCCCAGCCTGCGCCCCACCCGGCCGTTCCGCGCGCCGGGCCGCTCAGTGCTGGACGACCGCCCAGAGGACGCACAGGGCTAGCATCACCCAGCTGGTGATCCAGGCGGCGGTCGTGGTTCCCAGGGAGCGCATGTCAGACCATCCCGAAGTGTTCGCTGTGGACGCGGTCGGCGGGCACGTCGAGCTCGCCGAGCGAGGACCGGACGGCGTGCACCATCTCCTCGCGCGCGCAGATGAAGTACTGCAGGTTCCGATGGTGCTCCGGCAGGTGCCGGGCCAGCACCCGCGCGTCGATGCGCCCGCGCTCCCCCGGCCAGTGCTCCGAGGGGCGGCTGATGACGTGCACCACCGTCAGGTCGAGCCGGCCCTCGAGCCGCTGCAGCTGGCGGATGCCGGTGATCTGGTCCTCGGACCGGTTGCCGAGGAACAGCCAGACCGGCCGCCGGTCCCCCTGGTCGGCCAGGGTGGCCAGCATGCTCAGGAAGGGGGTCACCCCCACGCCGGCGGCCACGAAGACGAAGCCCATCCCCGGGTGCCGCTCGAGGGTGAACGACCCGTGCGGGCCGTCGACGTAGACGGTGTCCCCCACCCGCAGCCGGCGGATCGACCGGGTGAAGTCCCCGACCTGCTTGATCGTGAACTCCACCCGCGGCCGCAGCGCGCTCGAGGAGATCGAGAACGGGTGGTAGGTCGGCCGGAAGGGCATGCGCCCTGGCATGATCCAGGCGAACTGCCCCGCCTGGAAGCGGAAGCTGTGTCCACCGTGGCGGTGCGCGGGTTCCAGACCGACGGTCACGCTGCCACCGGGCTCCGGCCACAGCTCCACGACCCGCCACGGGCGCCGCCACAGCCGCAGCGGCTTGACCAGCCGGACCCACACCGCGAGCCACAGGAACGCCGCGGCGTACACGGTCCACGCCACCCGGACCCACGTCTCGCTGAAGTAGTAGTCCACGAGGAAGGCGTGGCCGAGGCCGGCGAGCACGATCGTCACGCCCAGGGCCGAGTGCAGCACGTGCCAGACCGGATAGCTCAGCCGCAGCGCGCGCCGCCAGATCGAGGTCCCCATCAGCAGGGCCAGGGCGGCCACCGACAGCCACGCGCACTGGGCCCGCAGCGGCGCGTGCACCACGTCGAGCAGCACGCGGTAGCGGTCGTCGACGAGGAACAGCAGCACCGGGTGCCCGAAGGCCGCGACGACGGCGAGGAAGGAGACCTGCCGGTGGTAGCGGAGGACCCAGTCGATCCCGAACGGTGCCGTGGGCCGGGAGAACCGGGCGGCGAGGGCGAACTGCAGGCCGAGGACCGACAGGGCGAGGAAGCCCAGCGCGACCGAGAGGTTCACCGCGAATCCGCGGCCCGGCCGGACCTCGGTGGAGCAGAGGGCCAGCGGAGCCACCGCGATGAGCACGTGGACGGCCAGCCAGGCAACCGCCCGGCCCTCGGCCGAGGGGGCGCGCCGGGAGCGCGGCACCCCCGGGACGACGGCGGCGTGCTCGGCGGTGACCCGCTCGAGGACCGCCGTCACCGACGGTCCTCTGCTCGCGCACGGCGGCGGTTCGTGGGGTGGTGCATGAGGTGCTCTCCCGTGCGTTCCCGCGCGGGCGCGCCCCGGGTCACCGACCGACCCGGGCGGCGGCGCGCGCCGCGGACACCGCCCCGCCGGGCGCTCCGGGGACGCGCTCCCGACGGCCGGCACACCGGCCGGAACCGCACACAGGGGGTGTTCGGGGAATGACGTTAGGTGAGCCCGACCCCGGGTCGTCAAGCCCGTCGCGACCCCGCCGCACAAGGTGCCTGGTCAGCCGCCGGAGTGCGTCGGGTCACAGCACCACCGGCCCGGCGTGCCGCACCGTCGGCGTGTCGCGGTCGGCGACGGCGGCGCGGCTGCCGTGGAGTCGACAGCCGGTTCGTCGACTCCTGCCAGCACCCGGGGCGCCGGCGACGTGCGGACGGCGCCGCACCGTGGTGCGCTGGGGCCGCTGTGCCCCCCGCGCGGCTCCTCCCCGCCGCGCGCGGCCGACCCGGGAAGGAGCCCAGGGATGAGCGGCAAGGAGATCTTCGTGGCCTTCGGCGTCGACGTCGACGCAGTGGGCGGCTGGCTGGGGTCCTACGGCGGCGCGGACTCCCCCGACGACATCTCCCGCGGGCTGTTCGCCGGGGAGGTCGGGGTGCCCCGGCTGCTGGACCTGTTCGCCCGCAACGGGCTCACCCAGACGTTCTTCTGGCCCGGGCACTCCATCGAGACCTTCCCCGAGCAGTTCGACGCCTGCGTCGCGGCCGGCTCCGAGATCGGCGTCCACGGCTACAGCCACGAGAACCCGATCGCGATGACCCGCGAGCAGGAGGAGGCCGTCCTCGACCGCTGCATCGACCTCATCGAGAAGCGGGCCGGACGGCGGCCCACCGGCTACGTCGCCCCGTGGTGGGAGTTCTCCCCGGTCACCAACGAGCTGCTGCTCGAGCGCGGCATCCGCTACGACCACTCGCTCATGCACCGGGACTTCGAGCCCTACCACGTCCGGGTCGGCGACCGCTGGACGAAGATCGACTACTCGGCCCCGGCCGACACGTGGATGCAGCCGCTGGTCCGCGGGCACGAGACCGACCTGGTGGAGATCCCGGCGAACTGGTACCTCGACGACCTGCCGCCGATGATGTTCGTCAAGTCCAGCCCGAACAGCCACGGCTTCGTCAACCCCCGCGACATCGAGCAGATGTGGACCGACCAGTTCGACTGGGTCCACCGGGAGTACGACTACGCCGTCTTCACGATGACCATCCACCCCGACGTCTCCGGCCGGCCCCAGGTGCTGCTGGCGCTGGAGAGGATCATCGATCACGTCAACCGGCACGACGGCGTCCGCTGGGCGACCTTCGACGAGATCGCCCTGGACTTCCAGCGCCGCTCCCCGCGGGCCTCCTGACCACCCTCCGGGGACGGCGAGCGCCCCGATCGGGATGATCGGCGGCATGCCCGACCCCTCGGTCCCCCTGGAGAAGCTGGGCTTCCTCACCATCGGCACGTTCGACGGCGCCGACCCGGGCCCCGGGCACGAGGCGACGCTGCGGGTGATCGAGCTCGGCGAGCGGCTGGGCCTCGACACCGCCTGGGTACGCAACCGGCACCTGCAGTACGGCATCTCCTCGCCGGTCGCCGTCCTGGCCGCCGCCACCCAGCGCACCCGGCGGATCGGGCTGGGCACCGCGGTGATCCCGCTGGGGTGGGAGAACCCGCTGCGGCTGGCCGAGGACCTCGCCACCGTCGACGTCCTCTCCGGGGGCCGGCTGCACCCCGGCGTGAGCGTCGGCCCGCCGATGCACTGGGACGACGTCCGGGACACGCTCTACCCGGACACCGCCGCCGCCGAGGACTTCTCCTACGAGCGGGTCTCCCGGCTGCTGCGGCTGGTCGCGGGCGAGCGGGCCAGCACCTTCTCCGGGCGCGAGGGCGTGGTCGAGGAGTTCTCCGCCCGGGTGCAGCCGCACTCCCCCGGGCTGCGCGCGCGGATGTGGTACGGCGGCGGCAGCCTGGCCTCGGCCCGCTGGGCCGGGGAGCAGGGGATGAACTTCCTGACCTCCAGCGTGGTCAAGGCCGAGGAGTCGGCAGACTTCGCCGCGATCCAGGCCGCGCACGTCCGCGCCTTCCGCGCCGCCAACCCCGGCGGGCGGGTCTCGCAGGGGCTGGTGGTCATCCCGACCGACAGCGCGACCGCCGCCCAGCGCGAGCGGTACGCCGAGTACGTGGCGGCCCGCACCCCGCGGACGGCGACCCCGCAGGGGCCGGCGCGGCTGCTGTTCGCCCGCGACCTGCTGGGCTCCTCCGAGCAGATCGCCGAGGCGCTGTACGCGCACGCCGGCTTCCGGGAGGTCAGCGAGGTGGTCTTCGCGCTGCCGTTCAGCTTCACCGACGAGGACTACGAGCAGATCCTCACCGACCTGGCCGCGCACCTGGGCCCGGCGCTTGGCTGGCGGCCGGCGACGCCCTAGTCGACGGGACCCGGGCCGGGGGCCACGGGTACGTCGAGCGCCACCTCGCCGGCCCGGTCGAAGGTGAAGGTCACCTGCACCGTGTCGGTGGGTGCGATCGACCCGGTCACGCCCTCCAGCTGCATCCGCACCGGGCCGGTGACCGCCTCGACCTGGCCTCCCGCCGGCAGCTCGACGCCGTCCGGGCTGGCCTGCCCGGACTCGTCGAGCAGCTGCACCGACTCCGCCGCCGGGGTGGTGACGCCGACGAGCCGGTCGGCCTCCTCGGCGTCGTTGGTGAGCACCCCCCGCAGCGGCACGGAGGCCCCCGCAGCGACGGTGTCCTCGGCGTCGAGGAAGACGTCGTCGAGCGAGACCTGGCCCACCGTGCTGTCGACACCGGCGACGTCCGGCGTCTCCTCCACGGTCTCGGCGTCGTTGCCCGCGTCGCAGCCGGCCACCGCCAGGACACCGGCGGCCCCCGCAGCCACCCAGCGGGCGCGGCGGGACGGGCGGGTGGGTCGGGGCTCTCGCACGGGGCTCTCCCTCCGCGGTCTCCGGCGGTCGACGGGACTGTCCCGCCGACGGCGCCCGGACGCCAGGGGCGGCGGTCCCTCGGTCAGCGGCCTCTGGCCCCGCTCCGGCCGGACCTGCACGATCGGGGGTCGGGCGCGGAGAGGGCGGGTGACGGCGTGGGCATCGAGGTGGAGCTCGTCCCGGTGCTGACCGGCCGCCGGGTCGTGGTCGCCTGGATGCTGGGCGCGTTCCTGATGACCTTCCTGGTCACGCGGTTCGTCACGAGGGCCATCCGGACCGGCCGTGGCCCGTTCCGCGACGCCAGCGTCGGTGGCGTCCACGTGCACCACGAGGTGTACGGCATCTTCCTGCTGCTGGGCACCGGCCTGGTCGAGCTCACCTACCGGCCCGACGGCGCGTGGCAGCACCTGCTCGCCGTCCTCTTCGGGATCGGCGCGGCGCTGACCCTCGACGAGTTCGCCCTGTGGCTGCACCTCGAGGACGTCTACTGGTCCCAGCAGGGGCGCAGCTCCATCGACGCGGTGCTCATCGCCGTGGTGGTGGGCCTGCTGCTGCTCGTCGGCGCGAACCCCTTCGACACCCAGGACGTCTCCGGCGAGCTGCCGATCGCGGTGACCGTCGTCCTGAACCTCGCCTTCGCCCTCGTCGCGATCCTCAAGGGCCGGACGGTGCTGGGCGTCGTGGGGGTCTTCGTGCCGGTCGTGGCCGCGGTGGCCGCGGTCCGGCTGGCACGCCCGCTCTCGTTCTGGGGTCGACGGTGGTACCCGGCCGGGTCGTCCCGGCGGCGGCGGGCGGAGGCCCGGTTCCCCCCGGGCCGGCGCACCCGCTGGGACGCGCTGGTCGACCTGTTCGCCGACGTGCCGCACGCGCAGGGGCACCGGGCCGTGGTCGGCGCGCCGCACGCGGAGCGATGAGCGCCCACCGAGCGCAGCGACCCACCGGGCTGCCGCGGGGGCCTTGCACCCCCGGTGCAGGCACGGCTCGCCTGTCTCCGGCCCGTCCCCATCATGGCCGCCATGGTTCCCGAGGCCGACGTCGCGGGCCGACGCGCCGACCAGCGGGCGCACCGCCTGGCGAAGCTCGAGGCGCTGCAGGCGCGGGGCGTGGCGGCCTACCCCTACCGCTATCCCACCGACGCCACCGTCGCGGACATCCGTGCGGCCCACCCCGGCCTCGGCCCCGACGTGCGGACGACCGACCGCGTGCGGATCGCCGGCCGGGTGGAGCTGATCCGCCGCCAGGGCTTCCTGACCTTCGCCACGCTGCGCGACCGCACCGGCGCCGTCCAGCTCTTCGTCGACAGCTCCGTGCTCGGCGCCGCCCGCCACGCCGAGTTCGACGACGTCGACCGCGGCGACTGGGTCGGCGCCGAGGGCACGGTGATGACCACCCGTCGCGGCGAGCTGTCGGTGTGCGTGGAGGACTTCGCCGTCCTCGGCAAGGCGCTGCTCGAGCCGCCCGACAAGCACCGCGGCCTGCCCGACGTCGAGACCCGCTACCGGCAGCGCTACGCCGACCTGGAGGTCAACGAGCGGACCCGGGAGGTCTTCCGGATCCGGCACACCGCGGTGCGGGCCATCCGCCGGCACCTGGAGGACCGCGGCTTCACCGAGGTCGAGGGGCCGGTGCTGCAGACCATCCAGGGCGGGGCCAGCGCGCGGCCCTTCGTCACCCACCACAACGCGCTCGACCTGGACCTGTACCTGCGGATCGCGCTCGAGCTGCACCTCAAGCGGCTGATCGTGGGCGGGCTGGAGCGGGTGTTCGAGATCGGCCGGGTGTTCCGCAACGAGGGCATCGACACCCGGCACAACCCCGAGTTCACGATGCTGGAGGCCTACGAGGCCTTCGCCGACTACACCGACATGATGGACCTGACCGAGGGCCTGGTCACCGCCGCGGCGCGGGCGGCGCTCGGGGACCGGCTCACCGTGCACCACGGCGGGCACGCCATCGACCTGGCCGCGACGCCGTGGCCGCGCACGCGCTTCGCGGACATGATCGCCGAGGCCACCGGCGCGACCATGCACCCGGACATGCCGGTCGCCGAGGCCCGGGCGGTGCTCGACCGGCTGGGGATCCCCTACGAGGCCGGCTGGGGCTCCGGGCGGCTGATGAAGGAGGTCTACGACGAGCGGGTCCAGCACTCGGTCGTCGGGCCGGTGTTCTGCGTGGACCACCCGCGCGAGGTGTCCCCGCTGGCCCGGGTGCACCGCGACGACCCCGCCTACGTCGAGCGCTTCGAGCTGATCGTCGCCGGCTTCGAGCTGTGCAACGCCTACTCGGAGCAGAACGACCCGGTCGCGCAGCTGGCCGCCTTCGAGGCCGAGGCCCGCGCCAAGGCCCACGGCGACCCCGAGGCCGGCGACGTCGACCTGGACTACGTGCGCGCGCTGGAGCGCGGGATGCCGTGCACCGGCGGGCTGGGCATCGGCATCGACCGGCTGGTCATGCTGCTGGCCAGCGTCGACTCCATCCGCGAGGTCATCCTGTTCCCGACCCTGCGACCGGAGACCCCCGCGCTCCCCGGCACCGGCCCCGGCGGCGCCGTCCGCCCGCTGGTGGCGCCCACGCCGATCCCCGCCGGCAGCGTGGCCGGGACCGGCACCCCCGTCCCCGACGACGGCGGCTCGGTCGTCGCGCTGCCCCGCATGGCGCCCTCGACCGGCCCGGTCCCGGCACCTCCCCCGGCGGCGGGCAGGCACCCGCTGGCCGTGCGGGGTGCTGCCGCGCTGACCGCGCTCAGCGGCGTCCTGCAGCTGCTGAGCGCGCTGCCGGTGGTGCACGACCGGCTGGGCCTGCCGGCGGCGGTCGGCCCGCTGTGGGTCCCGGTGACCGGCTGGGTCGGGTCGGTGGTGGTGGGGCTGCTGCTCCTGCTGCTGGCCGGCCAGCTCGCCCGCCGCAAGGTGCTGGCCTGGCGGCTGGCGGTCGTGCTGTTCGCCCTGGGGGCGGTGCTGCACGTGGTCAAGGGGCCGCACCCGGTGGCCGTGGCGATCTGCGTCGTCGGGCTGGGGGTGCTGGTCCGGTACCGGTCGGCGTTCCGCGCGCCGGCCGACCCGCCCTCGCTGCTGCGGCTGGCGCGCGTCGTCCCCCTGTACCTGGCAGCCGTGCTGCTGTTCGGGCTGGCCGCGCTCTGGGCCGAGCGCTCCCACATCGAGCCCGGACTCACCGTCGGCGGCGCACTGGAGACCGTCCTCGGCGGCCTGGTGGGGCTCGACGGGCCGTACACGTACTCGTCGCGCTCCTTCGCGGTCGCCTTCCCCGCCGCCCTCCTCGCGCTGGGCGTCACCGGGCTGGTCGTGCTCGCCGTGCTCCTCTTCCGGCCCCTGGTCGCCCGGCGTCCGCACACGGAGGACGACTGGGCCCACGCCGAGCGCCTGGTGCACACCTACGGCTGGGACACGCTGGCCTACTTCGCGCTGCGCGACGACAAGAGCTTCTTCTTCTCCGGCGACGGCGAGGCCTTCCTCGCCTACACCTACCTCGACGGCTACGCGCTGGTCTCCGGCGACCCGGTCGGCGCGCGGGAGTCGGTGGTGCGGGTCCTCGACGAGTTCCTCGCGATGTGCGACGAGCGCGCCTGGACCCCAGCCCTCCTCGCGGTGCGGGAGGCGAGCATGCCGCTGTACTCCTCGCGCGGCTTCACCGCGTTCTACCTCGGCGACGAGGCGATCATCGACTGCCGCCGGTTCACCCTGGAGGGCCCGGCGAAGAAGGGCCTGCGCGCCGCCGTCCGCCGAGTGGGGCGCACGCACCGCTTCCGGCTGCTCGCCGAGTCCGACGCGCCACCGGCCCTGGTCGACCAGCTCAACGCCATCAGCGCGCGCTGGCGCGGCAAGCACCCCGAGCGCGGTTTCACCATGGCGCTGTCCCAGGACGTCCGCGGCGCCGGCGCCAACCCGGAGTTCCTGCTCTGCGTCGCGCTGGACGCCGACGGCCGGCCCGGCGGCTTCCTGCGCCTGGTGCCCGCCTACGGCCCCTCGTTCGGCTACACGCTGGACCTGATGCGCCACGACCCCGACGCACCCAACGGGATGACCGAGTTCCTCATCGCGTCCGCCGCGAGCGCGCTGGGCGCCCGCGGCGTGGCCCGGCTGTCGATGAACTTCGCGATGTGGGGGCGGCTGTTCGCCGACGACGTCCCCTTCACCCCGGCGCAGCGCGCGGCCCGCTGGGCGGTCGGCCTGCTCAACCCGTTCTTCCAGATCCGCTCGCTGCGCGACTTCAACGCCCGGTTCGACCCCGAGTGGCTGCCGCGCGTGCTGGCCTACCGGCGCCGGTCCGACCTGCCCCGGGTGGGGCTGCGCTACGCCGGGGCGGAGGGGTTCCTGGCCCTGCCGGGCATCGGCGAGCTGCTGGTGCCCAAGGCGGTCGGGGGCGTCCCCTCCCCGTCGGCGCCGGAGGAACGGGCCGCGGCGTGAGGGAGGCGGGGCGGGCGGCCCTGGCCAGAGCCGTCGTCCTCGCCGCGCTGCTCGCCGTCCTCGGCCTCACACAGTGGGCCGGCCGGGAACGGGCACCGTTCGGGGACGCGGGCTTCCCGGAGGTGGAGGACGCCGTCGCCGGGGTGGGCCTGCAGGTCTGCGCGGTCGCCGACGAGCCCGACGGGCTGGCGGTCGGGGCGGTGGCCAGCCGCGCCTACGAGGTCGCGGTCGACTGCGGGGACGGCGCGGTCACCGTCGTGGTCGACCGGTTCGCCACGGCCGCCGACCGGGACGCCGCCGCCCGCCGCTTCGAGTCGCTGGTCCGCCCCCGGGGCAGCGGAGCGGTCACCACCCTCGGCAGCGCGACGGTGTTCCTCTGCGGCGGGGCCGACCCCGAGGCCGCCGGCCGGCTCGAGGCCGCGCTGCGCGCCGCCGGTGCGCGGTGACCGGCCCGGCGCGGACCGCCCGGCTGGGGGTCCTGGCGCTGGCGATGGTCAACGTCGCCTCGATCGTCAGCGCCCGCAACCTGCCGGTCATGGCCGAGTACGGCTGGTCGATGCTGGTGCTGTTCGCGCTGTCCATCGTGGTCTTCCTGGTGCCGATCTCCATGGCGGCGGCCGAGCTCGGCACCGCCTGGCCGCGGGACGGCGGGGTGTACGCCTGGGTGAAGGAGGCCTTCGGCGGGCGCACCGGAGCGCTGGCGGTGTGGTGCGACTACGCCGAGAACGTCGCCTGGTTCCCCACCGTGCTGTCGTTCATCGCGGCGTCCCTGGCCTATGCGATCGACCCCGCGCTGGCCAACGACAAGCTCTTCCTCGTCACGGTCATGCTGGTGTTCTTCTGGGGCACCACGGCGGCCGCGCTGCGCGGCGTGCGGACGTCGTCGCTGATCGGCTCGATCGGCACGGTGGCGGGTTCGATCCTGCCGGCGCTGCTGGTCGTCGTCCTCGGCGCGGCGTTCCTGCTGCGGGGTGACCCGTCGCAGATCCCGTTCTCCGCCGGCGCGCTGGTCCCCGACGTGCACCTGGACGACGTGGCCTTCCTCGGCGGCATCATCCTGCTGTTCACCGGCATGGAGATGGCCGGCTTCCACGCCCGGGAGACGCGCGACCCCGGCCGGACCGTGCCCCGCGCGATCGCGCTGGCCGTGGCGATCACGGTCGCGTTCTCCGTGCTCGGCTCGCTGTTCCTGGCCTTCGTGCTGCCGCGGCACGAGATCAGCCTGGTCTCGGGGACCATGGAGCTGTTCTCCAGCGTCCTCGACACCCTCTCCATGGGCTGGCTGCTGGCCCCGCTGGCGGTCGTGGTGGCGCTCGGCGGCGTCGCACACCTGACGCCGTGGGTGCTCGGTCCGGCCACGGGTGTCGCCGCCGTCGCGCGGGAGGGGCTCGCCCCGGAGCGGCTGGGCCGGGCCAACCGCCACGACGTCCCGGTCGGGTTGCTGCTCGTGCAGGGCGTCGCCGGCTCGCTGTTCGCCCTGCTGTTCGTGTTCGTGCCCAGCGTGAGCACGTCGTACTGGATGCTCTCGGCGGTCACCGCGCAGGTCATCGTGGTGATGTACGCGCTGGTGTTCGCCTCGGTGATCCGGCTGCGGCACACCCGGCCCGACGTCCCCCGGCCCTACCGGATCCCCGGCGGGCTGCCGGGCGTCTGGCTGGTCGGCGGGGTGGGGCTGGCCGGCTGCGCGGTGTCGTTCCTGCTCGGGTTCGTGCCGCCCAGCCAGCTGCAGACCGGCGACCCGGTCGTCTACGTGCTGCTGCTGGCGCTGGCCACGGTGGTGCTGTCCCTGCCGCCGTTCGTGTTCGCCCTGCTCTCCCGGCGCCGCGCCGCCCGGGAGCCGGTCCCCGCGCCGGCGGGCTGACCGCTCATCCCGCGACCTCGGCCGGTGTCCCGGACCGGGCCGACGAGCGCGCGAGCGCCGCGGTGCTCACCACCAGGACGACCACCAGCACCGCGATGAGCGCCCACTCGGCCCCGTCCGCCTGCAGCCGCTCCCCCAGCACGACCACGCCGAGCACCCCGGCCACCAGCGGCTCGCCGACGGTCACCGCCGGCAGCGAGGCCCCCAGCGCGCCGGCCTGGAAGGCCGACTGCTGCGCCAGCGTGCCCCCGGCCAGGGTCCCGGCGAGCAGGTAGGTCTCCCAGCTGCCGAGCAGGGCACCGATGCCGTCGTCGAGCAGGCTGACGACGCCCTTGGTCAGCACCGCCGCGACGCCGTAGGCCACGCCCGCGGTCACCGCCAGCAGGAGCGCCCGGGTCGTCCCCCGGCGGACCGCCGCACCCACCAGGCAGCCGGCGACCAGGAGGGCGAGCACGGCCCCGGTCGGCAGCCACGGCCGCCAACCGGCGCGGTCGGTACCGGCGGTCGGCTCGCCGGCCACGACGAAGACGGCCAGCGCGAGCACCAGCAGGGCCGCCCAGGTCCAGTCCGACCGGCTCAGCCGGCGGCCGGCCCACCGGGCGCCGAGCGGGAGGGCGAACAGCACGGTGGTGACCAGCAGCGGCTGCACCAGCAGCAGCGACCCGAGCCCGAGCGCCGCAGCCTGGGCGGCGTACCCGGCGGTGTCGCTGAGCGTCCCGCCCCACCACTGGGGACGGCGGACCAGGGAGCGCACCAGCAGCAGGCCGCGGGCCTCGTCGTCGGGGACCTCCGCCGCCGACTGCTGCTGCACGACCGAGGCGAGGGCGAACAGGACGGCCGCCACCAGCGCGAGCACCCCGGCCAGGCCGTCCACCGCGCCATGATGCTCGCGACGTCCCGGCCGGGGGACCCCACCTGCCCGGGGACCCACCGCCGTCGGGAGGACGAGGACGTTGGACGCCTACCGGCCCGAGGCCTGGTCGGACTTCGCCGTGGCCACCGTGGGCGCCTGCGCAGCGCTCGCCGGGCTGATCTTCGTGGCCGTCTCGCTCAACCTCGCGCGCATCCTCGAGTTCCCCCACCTCCCGGGCCGGGCCGCGCAGACCCTCGGCCTGCTCGTCGCCCTCCTGGCGGCCGGCGTGCTGGTGCTCGCCCCCGGTCAGCCCGGAGCGGCGCTCGGCGTCGAGATCGGCGCGATCGGGCTGCTGCTGGCCGCCGGCACGCTGCCGCCCCTGCTGCGGGTCCGCCCGGACGCCGCGTTCCCGGAGCGGCGCGTGGTCGGGGCCGCGGTCATCGTCCTGGTGCCGGCCGCGGCGCTGGTCGCCTGCGGGGCGACGCTGCTCGCGGGCAGCGGTGGCGGGCTGTACTGGCTGGCCGGCGCCGTGGTCCTCGGGATGGCCGGCGCCACGGCCAACGCGTGGGTGCTGCTCGTGGAGATCAACCGCTGAGCTCCCCTCACCCAGCCGGTCTCCGCGCTCGCTCGCTGCGGCGACGTGCGGGGGCCGGAGCCGGGAGGGGTGCTGCGCGGGCCGGGGGGACGGCATCGTCGTCCCCCCGGCACGAGGAGGCGGTCGCGGTGCGCGCGCTGTTCAAGGACGAGGACTTCGACTTCGCGACCCGCAACGTCCTCGGCGGGGTGTACGCCCGCGCCGCCGACGTCGGCGAGGTGCTCGGCACCGTGGCACGGATCTCCGACGGCCACGCCCGGTCCTGGGTGGACGAGTGGACCGCCACCGCCGACCGGCTCGCCGACGAGGCCCACAGCGCACGGCCGCACTCGGCGGCGGCCCGCTCCCTGCGCGCCGCCGCCTACTACGCCGCCGCCACGGAGATGGCCGACCGCACCGACGACGCCGGCCTGTTCGCCCGCCTCTGGGAGCGGCACCGCGAGGCCTGGGACGCGTTCGTCGACGCCACCGGCGAGGCCACCGGCGCCGCCACGGACATGGCCGTCGAGCGCCTGGAGATCCCCTACGAGGGGACCACGCTGCCCGGCTACCTGTTCCGCTCCGGGCCGGCCGGCGAGCCGCGGCGCACGCTGGTCTACAACAACGGCAGCGACGGCTCGGTGGTCGGCGCGTGGGTGCGCGGCATCGCCGACGCGCTGGCCCGCGGCTGGAACGCGATGACCTTCGACGGCCCCGGCCAGAACGCCGCCCTCGTCCGCCAGGGGCTGCACTTCCGGCCCGACTGGGAGCACGTCGTCACCCCGGTCGTCGACGCCCTCGCGGCCCGGCCGGACGTCGACCCGCGCCGGCTGGCGCTGGTCGGCGTCAGCCAGGGCGGCTACTGGGTGCCGCGAGCCGTCGCCTTCGAGCACCGGATCGCCGCCGCGGTGGCCGACCCCGGCGTCGTGGACGTCTCCGCCGCGATGCTCGCCCACCTGCCGCACCACCTGGTGGACCTGCTCGACACCGGCAACCGCGAGGTGTTCGACAAGGAGATGGCCTGGGGCTTGAAGGTCTCCCCGCGCACCCGGGCGCTCATGACCTGGCGGATGCGGCCCTACGGCACCACCTCCCCGTTCGACTTCTTCACCGCCGCCCGGGAGTACACGCTCGCCGAGGACGTCGTCGGCGCGATCACGTGTCCGCTGCTGGTCACCGACCCCGAGCACGAGCAGTTCTGGCCGGGCCAGTCTCAGCGGCTGTACGACCTGCTGCCCGGGCCGAAGGAGCTGGTCCGGTTCACCGCCGAGGAGGGCGCCGACGGGCACTGCGAGCCGGTCGCCGTCGGGCTGCGCGGCGAGCGGGTCCTCGACTGGCTCGACGAGCAGGTCCCGGCCTGACCCCGACGCCGCGGCCGACCCCTAGCCTCCCGACGGTGGCGACCGAACGCGGGCTCGACCGGCTGATCACCTTCCTCGACGCGGTGGTGGCGATCGCCATCACCCTGCTGGTGCTGCCGCTGGTCGAGGTCCTGGCCGACGCGTCCCCGGGGGACGACCTGGCCGAGGTCCTGCTCGCCGATGTCGGGCAGTTCGGCGCGTTCGTGCTGAGCTTCGTCGTCATCGCCCGGCTGTGGCTGGTGCACCACCGGCTGGTCGAGCAGGTCGGCGGCTACGACCGGCCGTTCATCGGGGTGAACCTCCTCTGGATCCTCACCGTCGTGCTGCTGCCCTTCGCCACGCAGGTCGTCGCCGTCTACGGGGCCGACCCGCTGGCGGTCGCGCTCTACATCGGCACGATGGCGGTCAGCTCGGCCTGTCTGACGGGGCTGAGCGTGCTGGTCTGGCGCCGCCCGTCACTGCGCCGTCCCGGGACCCGACCGGCGCCGCCCGTGGCGGGCCTGGTCACCACCGGGACCATCCTCGTGGCCCTCGTCCTCGGCCTGCTGTTCCCACGGGTCAACTACCTCGGGCTGTTCCTGCTGTTCCTCACCGACCCGCTGGAGCGCGCCCTGCTCGGCCGGCGCGCGCCGTCCTCCCGCTGACCGGGCCGGCCGGTCGAGGGCGACGGCGAGCGCCGGGAGCAGCAGGACGGTGAGCACGCCGGCCCCCACCAGCGCGGCCGCGTTCTCGCGGAGCATGGTCCCGTTGCGCAGGCCGATCTCGGCCAGCGCCACCAGGACCGGCAGCGCGGTCGCGGTGATCAGCGCGGTCTGGACGCGCTGCCGTCCGGTCAGCACGCCGCGGTAGACCACGAGCGCGGGCAGCCCCCGGACGGCGATCATCAGCGCGAGGAACAGCAGCACCCGCAGCGGCGCCCCGGCGATGGCCGACAGGTCCAGGCTCATCCCCGAGTACACGAAGAAGATCGGGATGAAGAACCCGTAGCCGACGGCGTCGAGCTTGGACTCCAGCGCCGGCGCCCCACCCCCGACCCAGTGCCGCAGGACGACGCCGGCGAGGAAGGCCCCGAGCACGGCGTCGAGGTGGAACTCGTCGGTGACGGCGATGAGCGCGATCAGCAGCAGGATCGTCGCCCGCAGGGTGATCTGGGCGGTCTCGTGCTGGCCGAGCAGCACCACGGTCGCCAGCCGTCCCCCCTCCCGCACCCCGCGGCGGGCCAGGGCCAGCAGCACCGCGAGCACGCCGACGGCGGCCAGCGAGGCCAGCGCCGTCCAGCGGTTCTGGCTGCCGAGGAACAGGGCGATCGCCAGCACCGGGAGCAACTCGCCCACCCCACCGGCCGCGAGCAGGTACCGCCCCAGCCGGCCGCTCAGCAGGCCGTGCTCGCGCAGCACGGGCAGCAGTGTGCCGAGCGCGGTCGTGGTCAGCCCCAGCGCCACCGGCACGAACGCGCGGACCAGGCCCGCGGCCGCGAGCAGGCCCACCACGCCGACGGCGAGGACGAGTGAGACCGACCAGGCGAGCACCGCCCGCCGCCCGGCGTCGGCCCGGAACAGCCGCAGGTCGACCTCGTAGCCGGCCAGGAGGAAGACGAACCCGAGGCCGACGTCGGCGAGCACCTGCACCCCGCCCGGCGTGCTCAGGCCGAGGACGTCGGGGCCGACCAGGATCCCCCCGGCCAGCAGGAGCACCACCTGCGGCACGGGCAGCCGCGGAAGCAGCCCGACGACGACCGGTGCGAGCAGTGCCACGACGAAGACGGCCACCAGGTCGTCGACGAGGAGGACAGCGTCCACGCGGGGGCCCTCCCGTCCAGCGCCCGGCCGGCGCCGCCCGGATCATGCCGCAGGCAGGTCCTCGACGGGGTTGTCGGCGCCCGCTCCCACCCAGGAGCTGCCCGGGGCGTCGTCACGGGCGAAGCCACGCCCCGGGCGGATCACCTCGACGGTCGCACCCCCGTCCACGACCCGGGCGGCCACCCGGCGTTCCCAGCGGCGTCCGGGCCGGTCGCCGTCCGCGGAGCCGCGCAGGTCCAGGCCCACCGCCAGCTCAGCGGGGGGCGCACCGGCGGGCAGCCGCACCGCGTCCGGCCCCGCCGCCGCCGCGGGTGCGGCCACGGTCCACGCCACCTCGTAGCTGCGGCCCCGCGACGAGTCGCGGTCGAGGACCTGTGCCCGCACCGTCTCCCCGTCGTCGAGGTAGGCCACGACGACCGGGCGGTCGGTGGGGTTGGTCAGCCGGGTCCGCAGGGTGACCGTCGGCCCGGACTCCACGGTGAGCCGCTCGATCGCCAGGTCCCCGCCGGTGAGCTCGCCGGGCGGCAGGTCCTCCACCAGCCGGGAGAAGGTCCGGTCTGGGAACCGGTCCAGCAGCGCGAAGACGCCGGGCCCCTGCTCCTCGGCGTAGAGCACCGGCTGGTCGAGCGCGGGGTCGTTCTCCAGGAACGGCGTGGTGCTGAGGAACCCCTGGTCCCCACGCCGGGGCAGCAGCAGGACGGCGTCGTGCAGGTCCTGCGCCGCCACGAACCGCTGCACCGCCCGGAGGTCGTCGCGCACCGCGGCGTTGGCGGCCACCTTGTCCGGGACGGCCAGGGCGGTCAGGGCCGCCATGGCCGCCACCGCCCCCGCGGTCAGCGCGCGCGGAGCCGCACCGGCCCGGCGTCCCAGCCAGGTGAGCCCCGCGGCGCCGAGCACGACCAGCGGCACCACGACCGGCAGGTGGTAGTACGGCCCGAACAGCTGCACGCCCTGCCACAGCACGCTCATCGCGTAGGGACCCCAGAACGGCAGGTAGCCCAGCGGGACGACGACGGCCAGCGCCGCCACCGGCCAGCGCTCCGGCCCCCTCGTGCGGGCCAGCCCGAGGACGGCGGCGGCGACCAGCACGATCCCGCCGAAGAGCCAGCTCGGCGTCCACCGCAGGTTCTCCACCAGGCCGGACAGGCCGTCGGCGGGCGTGAAGGGGACCGTCGACCCCGGGAAGACCCCGCGCTGCCCGAAGCCGAAGCCGTCCTGGGCCCCGGTGACGGTGAACGGCAGCCGGAGCGGCCCGCCAACGACGAGGGCGTTGTAGGCCAGCGACAGCGCCAGCAGCGGCGCGGCGCCGGCCCCGAGGCGGACGGCGCAGCCGATCCAGGTCCAGCCACCCTCGCCCGCGCGGCGCGCGCGCCCGGCGTCGACCAGGGCGTACAGCACGAACGGCACCGCGACCAGCAGCGCGTCGAAGGGCCGGGCGAACGCAGCCAGCCCCCACACCGCGCCCGCCGCGACCAGCCGGCCGGTCGACCGCCGGCGGACCCCGCTGAGCAGCAGGGCCGCGAAGCCCAGGCCGAGCGCGAGCTGGAACAGGTAGGGCAGGAACGTCCCGGCCTGCACGAGGAACACCGGCGACAGGAGCAGGAGCACCCCCGCCACCACCCCGGCGACCCGGTCCCGGAGCACCTGCGCGGCGAGGACCGCGGTGAGCACCACGGTGGCCGCGGCGGTCAGCGCCAGGGCCGCGCGCGGCGTGCCGGTGAGCAGGTCGGCGACCGCGATCACGGCGGGCCACGGCGGGCTGTACTTGAGGACGACCCGGTCCCCGAGCACGGCCGACGCCCAGGGCCGGAAGGGGTCGTCGGCGGCCGGGAGGGTGACCGAGCCGGACTCCAGCAGCCGGGCCATCGCGACGTAGACGGAGTCGTCGCGGTTGAGCGAGTACAGCGGGAACAGCTCGAGGTTGGTCAGGACGGCCGCGGCGCCGGCCAGGACGGCGAGGACGGCCAGCGCGGCGCGCCACCTCGCGTTCCCCATCCCGCCGGAGTCTAGGAGCGCGGGGACCGCTCCCCCACTCGGCCGCGGTCGCCGGTCAACGCCCCGGCGGGGTCAGCGGCCGCAGCAGGGCCCGCAGCCGCTCCACCCCCGCCTGGGCGGCGGCGGGGTCGTCGAGACAGACCTGCTGGAACACCAGCCCGTCGACGGCCGCGAAGACCAGGTGGACGAGGGCGTCGTCCGCGTCGATGCCGGCGGACTCCAGCTCGGCGCGCAGCGCTCCCCGGTAGGTCGCATAGACCTGCTCGACCTGCGGGCGCAGCTCCGGCCGCCGGCGCGCCTCGAGGATCAGCTCGTACTGGAAGGCCTGGTCATCGGGATTGGCCTCGACCATCTCCACGACCCCGGCGAACAGCGCATCGAGGTCGCCGCTGCCCGGCTCGGCACTGATGGAGCCCACGCTGTTGGCCAGGGAGAACTCCAGGGCCGCCTGCAGGAGCGCGTCACGGGTGCCGAAGTGGTGGGCCACCAGGCCGTGGGCGACGCCGGCCTCCTGGGCGACCGCGCGGTAGGTCAGGTGCCGCAGACCGCGGGTGGCCACCACGTGAACGGCGGCGGCCAGCAGCGCCCGCCGCCCCTCGCCGTAGCCCGGCGCCTGTCGCGCGCCGGCGGTCACGGTCACCGTCTCCGTCGCCGTCATGCTGCTCCGTTCCTCGATGGTCCGACCGTACGCAGGCCCCGGCCGGCGGACGGGGCCCCTCGCCGACCGAGCAGTGCAGTCGACCCCGGCACCTCCAGGATCCCGCAGAACTGACCACTTGACCAGTTTGCGCCGATGCGGCACCCTCTGTGCCGACGGTCACAATTGTCCACTTGACCAGTTCTCCCGGGCCGCGATCCGGTCCGCACTCCCCCGCCGTCGGTCTCCCACCGGCGGCGACCTCGCCGCACCGCCTCGCACGGACCCTCTGCCGCCGTCCCCCGGAGCGACCATGTCCCACGCCACGTCCGCCGCCGCGCCTCCCGTCGAGGAGCGGGGCGGCAACCGCCAGCTCAAGCGCGGCGCCATCGGCGTCGTCGGCATCCTGTTCTTCGTCCTGTCGGCACAGGCACCGCTGACCGGCATCGGCGGCGCCCTCCCGCTGGCCGTGGCGCTCGGCAACGGCGCCGGCGCCCCGGCGGCGTACCTCGTCGTCGGGCTGGTGATCGCGCTGTTCGCGGTGGGGTTCATCGCGATGAGCCGGCACGTCACGGCCGAGGGCGCCTTCTACGCCTACATCGGCGCGGGGCTCGGGCGCCGCCTGGGCACCGGGTCGGCGCTGCTGGCGCTGTGGTCCTACAACACGGTGCAGGCCTGCATGTACGGCCTCTACGGCGTGATCGTGTCCTCCCTGGCCGGCACGTACCTGGGGGTCGCTCCGCCGTGGTGGGCCTGCGCGCTGGTCACGATGGCGCTGGTCCAGGTGCTGGGGTCGATGGACATCGACCTGGGTGCCCGCTTCCTCGGCCTGCTGGTGGCCGCGGAGATGTCGATCCTGCTGGCCTTCGCGCTGGTCACCCTCGTCACCGGCGGCGGGCCCCAGGGGCTCGATGCCGGCGCCAGCTTCGCGCCGTCGGCACTCCTGGCCGGCGCCCCCGGCGTCGCGCTCACCTTCGGCATCGCATCGATGTTCGGCTTCGAGTCCACCGCGATCTACTCCGCCGAGGCGAAGGACCCCGCCCGCACCGTGCCGCGGGCCACCTACCTGGCCGTCGCGGTCATCGCGCTGTTCTTCGCCTTCGTCTCCTGGATGGTCGTCAGCTCCTACGGCGCCGACCGGGTCGTCGCCGCCGCCGGCAGCGCGCTGGAGTCCGGGGACGGCACCGTGCTGCTGTTCGCGGCCATCTCCGACGCCCTGGGCCCGTGGGCGGCCGAGGTCGGCGGCGTCCTGCTGGCGACGTCCCTGCTGGCCGGGATCCTCGCCTTCCACAACGCCTCCAACCGCTACGTGCACTCGCTCGGCGAGGGCGGGGCGCTGCCGCGGGTGGTCGCCCGGACCACCCGGCAGGGGGCCCCGTTCGTCGCCAGCGCCCTGCAGACCGCGCTCGCCCTCGTGCTGGTCATGCCGTTCGCCGTGCTGGGTCTGGACCCGGTGCTGACCCTGTTCGCCTGGTTCAGCGGCGTGGCGGTCCTGGGCCTGGTGGTCCTGTACTTCCTCACGTCGATCGCCGTGGTCGTCTTCTTCCGCCGCACCCGGCTGGACTCCCGACCGTGGCAGACGCTGGTCGCGCCGGTGTTGGCCGCCGTGCTGATCGCCGCGCTGGCCGCGCTGGTGCTGACCAACTTCACCCTGCTCATCGGTGGCTCGGTCGGCACCGCCGTCCCGCTGGTGCTCTCCGTCCCGCTGGTGCTGCTCCTCGGCGTCGCCCTGGACTCGCTCCGCCGGCGCCCGGCCTCCCCCCGCACCCCGGCCGCGCCCACGCCCACGCCCGGGCTCTCGCCCACCGCCTGACCGACTCCCCCGGATCCCACGAGGAGCTCCCATGCCCACCCCCCACGACACCGACGTGATCGTCGTCGGCGCCGGCTTCGCCGGCGTCACCGCCGCCCGCGAGCTGCGCCGGCAGGGACACCGCGTCCTGGTCCTCGAGGCACGCGACCGCATCGGCGGACGCACCTGGACCGACACCCGGCTCGGCCGCGACCTGGAGATGGGCGGGACCTGGGTCCACTGGATCCAGCCGCACACCTGGGCCGAGTTGAGCCGCTACGGCATCGGCGTCGTCCCCTCCCCGACGCCGGTCCGCGGGTACTGGATCGCGGGCGGCACGCGGCACAGCGGCACGGCCGAGGACCTGCTCGGCCTCCTCGACCGCGGCATGGCCGCCAGCACGGCCGAGGCGCTCGACCTCTTCCCCCAGCCCCACCAGCCGCTGCTGGCCGGGGACCGGCTCGCCGAGGTCGACGGCCTCACCGTCCGGCAGAAGCTGGAGCACAGCGGCCTGACCGAGGAGGAGTTCGACGCCGCCGAGGGCATGTGGGCGACCAACTTCAGCGGCCGGACCGAGGACGGCGCCTACACCCAGGCCCTGCGCTGGTGCGCCCTCGCGGGCGGCAGCTGGCAGCTGATGTTCGAGGCCTGCGCCACCTACAAGGTCGTCGGTGGCACCCGGAGCCTCGTCGAGGCGATCGCCGCGGACGCCGGCGTCGAGATCTGCCTGGACGCCCGGGTCGTCTCGGTGACGCAGGACGACGCCGCCGCCACCGTCGGGCTGGCCGACGGCTCGAGCCTGACGGCCGCAGCGGTCGTCGTGACCCTGCCGCTGAACGTGCTCGACTCGGTGACCTTCGACCCGCCGCTGTCGGAGGGCAAGCGCCGGGCCGCCCACCAGGGCCAGGCGTCCCAGGGGGTCAAGGTGTGGGCGCGGCTGCGCGGGGAGCACGAGCCGTTCGTCGCGCTCGCCCCCGGTTCGGCGCCCCTGACCCTGTGCCAGGTCGAGCACGTCGGGGACGGCGAGACGCTCGTCGTGGCGTTCGGCTCGGTGAGCGGGCGACTCGACGGGACCGACCGGGCCGCCGTCCAGGAGGCGCTGCGCGTCTGGCTGCCCGACGTCGAGGTCCTGGAGGTCGCCAGCCACGACTGGGTGGCCGACGAGCTCGCCGGCGAGACCTGGCCCATGCAGCGGGCCGGCCAGCTCACCGGAGCCCTCGCCGAACTGCAGCGCCCCGAGGGCCGCGTGGTGCTGGCCGGCTCGGACTACGCCAACGGCTGGGCCGGCTTCATCGACGGCGCCATCGAGAGCGGCCTGCGCGCCGGCCGCGACGTGCACGCGCTGCTGACCTCGGTCGACCCCCTCCCCGCCGTGGACCGCACCGCCCTCGCCCAGTCCTGACCGACCCACCATCGAGAGGAACCACCATGGAGCAGCACCTCGTCGAGTTCGTCCGCATCCGCGTGCACGACGGCCAGGAGGAGGAGTTCCTGGCCAGCCGTCCCGGCGCCGTCGCCGCCGTCGCCGCCGCCATCCCCGGCTTCGTCGCCGCGCCCGTCATCGCGAGGGGCGCGGACGGCCTGTGGACCGACGTCTGGGTCTACGACAGCGTCGAGCAGGCCGAGGCCGCCAACGCGAAGGCCGGCGACATGCCCGAGTTCGGGCGCATGGCCGCCGTGAGCGAGGTCGTCTCCATCGACATGGCCTGGATGCCCGTCGGCTGAACCGCGGCACACCCCGGCGCCCGGGCTCTCGACACGACCTCTCGGAGCCCGGGCGCCGGCACGTCCGGGTGCCACCTGCGCCAGCATGCGGGGGTGGCACGCACTCCGCTCCCCCGTCGGCTGCTCGGCGCGACGGGGATCGCCGCGTGCGCCGCCGGGGTGGCGGTCTCCGGCGAGTTGTCGACGGGTGCGCTGGTCGCGGTGGGCACCGCCGGCCTCGCCGTCTGCGCGCTGGCCGTGACGCGCCGGGCGGGGTCGGGCGCCGTCCCCGTCGGCCGGCGCGGGCTGCCGTGGCTGGCGTGGCTGGCCGCGGCCCTCGCGTGGGAGGCGGTCGCGCTCGCCGACGACGACCTGCCGACGGTCAGCGACCTGGCCGACCCGGTGCTGGCCCACCCGGGGGTCCGGGCCGCCGCGACCGCGGCCTGGCTGGTCGCCGGCCTCTGGCTGGCCCGCCGTCCGCGACGGCGCGCGTGACCGGGACCGCGGCCGGGGTCCTCGGCGTCGCCGTCCTGCTGGGTGCCGCGCTCGCGCTCGAGGTCGCCGGACGCCGGGGCCGGGTCGCGACCCCCGCCGCCGCGGCGGTCGGTGCGGCCATGCGGACGACGCCGGGGCGGGTCGCGGTCCTGCTGGTCTGGCTGTGGCTGGGCGTGCACTTCCTCGCCCGCTGACCCGCGAGGGCCGGCCGGTCGGGTGCGGCACCGGGAGGCCGGGGTACGGGCGGGACCGGACGCGGTCGCCCCGGCCGTCCCCCACGAAGCGAGGAGGGCCGACATGGCCAACCCCACGGTCGCCGCCCAGCTGGTGCAGATGCTCCGGGACGCCGGGGTGGAGCGGGTCTACGGGGTGGTGGGCGACAGCCTCAACCCCGTCGTCGACGCCGTCCGCCACACCCCCGGCATCGAGTGGGTGCACGTCAGCAACGAGGAGGGCGGGGCCTTCGCCGCCGCGGCCGAGGCCCAGGTGACCGGCCGGCTGGCCGCCTGCGCCGGCTCCTGCGGGCCGGGCAACACCCACCTGCTGCAGGGCCTGTACGACGCCCACCGCAGCGGTGCCCCGGTGCTCGCGATCGCCTCGCACATCCAGTCCCAGGAGATCGGGATGGCCTTCTTCCAGGAGACCCACCCCGAGCGCACCTTCCAGGACTGCTCCCACTGGTGCGAGGTGGTCACGCCCAAGCAGATGCCGCACACCCTCCGGGTGGCGATCCAGACCGCCGTCGGGAAGCGCGGGGTCGCCGTCGTCGTCCTGCCCGGCGACCTGGCGGCCGAGGAGTCCGGCGGCCCGACCGTGCCCACCGCGATGGTGTCGGAGCCCTCGCCGGTGGTGCCGGCCCCCGAGCAGGTGCAGCAGCTCGCCGACGCGCTCAACCGCGCCCGGACGGTGACCCTCTTCTGCGGCGCCGGCTGCCGCGGCGCCCACGGCGAGGTGATGGAGCTGGCGCAGCGGGTGCTGGCCCCGGTCGGGCACGCGCTGGGCGGCAAGGAGTGGATCCAGTACGACAACCCGTACGACGTCGGCATGAACGGCCTGCTGGGCTACGGAGCGGCGCACAAGGCGACCCACGAGGCCGACCTGCTCCTGCTGCTGGGCACCGACTTCCCCTACACCAACTTCCTGCCGCAGCGGCACACCGCCCAGGTCGACGCGGAGGCGGCGCACCTGGGCCGGCGCACCCCGCTGGAGGTCGCCGTCCACGGGGACGTCGGCGCGACGATCCGGGCGGTGCTCCCGCTGCTGGAGCAGAAGAGCGACCGCCGGTTCCTCGACTCGATGCTGCGGGCCCACGCCGAGGCGCTCGAGGAGGTCGTCGACGCCTACACGCACCGGGTCGAGCGGATGCGGCCCATCCACCCGGAGTACGTCGCCGCCCAGCTCGACGGACTCGCCGACGACGACGCGGTCTTCACCGTCGACACCGGCATGTGCAACGTGTGGGCCGCCCGGTACCTGACGCCCAACGGCCGGCGCCGGGTGATCGGCTCCTTCCGGCACGGCTCGATGGCCAACGCGCTCCCCCACGCCGTCGGGGCGTCGCTGGCCGCACCGGGCCGGCAGGTGGTGTCCATGTCCGGCGACGGCGGGCTGGCCATGCTGCTCGGCGAGCTGATCACCGTCCGGCTGCACCGCCTGCCGGTGAAGGTGGTGCTGTTCAACAACGCCTCGCTCGGCATGGTGAAGCTGGAGATGATGGTCGACGGCATCCCTGACTTCGAGACCGACCACGAGCCGACGGACTTCGCCGCGATCGCCGAGGGCGTCGGGATCCCCGCGCTGCGGGTGGAGGACCCGAAGGAGGTCCGGGACGCGCTGGCCGAGGGCCTCGCGCGGCCGGGCCCGGTGCTCATGGAGTTCGTGACCGACCCCAACGCCCTGTCCATCCCGCCGGCGATCACCGGGGAACAGGTCCGCGGTTTCGCGCTGTCGGCCAGCCGGATGGTGCTCGGCGGGAGCGTGGGCAAGATGGTCGACCTCGCCCGCAGCAACCTGCGGAACATCCCGCGGCCCTGACCGCCGCCCCGGCCGGCTGTGGGCGGACGCACACTTCCTCGTCCGTCGGGCACCCGCGATCCTGGGACCCCGCGCTACCGTCGGCGTGGAGAGTGACCCAGATCACACGGAGGTGCTCGTGGCCACCACCCACCCTGAGCGGACCGGCTCTCCCGGCGCCCGGCGCACCGAGGCCGGGCCACCCGTGCCCCGCACCGAGTCCGAGGCCCTCGGCTCGGTGGAGGGCGCCGAGGACGTCGGCCTGCCCTCGCCCCGCGGGATGGCCCGCAGCGTCCTGTCCGTGCTGACCCAGCCCGGACCGGTCGCCCGCGAGGCCGCCACCCTCGGCAAGGACGCGATCCGCATCCTCGCGGGGACCGACGCGATCACGCCGGCGCCGCGGGACAAGCGCTTCGCCGACCCCGCCTGGAGCGGCAACCCGGGCTACCGGCGGCTGGCGCAGGGCTACCTGGCCGCGACCGGGGCGCTCACCCGGCTGGTCGAGGCCTACGAGTCCGGGGGCGCGGACTGGCGCCAGGTGGAGCAGGCCCGGTTCGCCCTCACCGCGGTCACCAGCGCCATGGCGCCGACCAACACACTGCTGGGCAACCCCGCCGCCCTCAAGCGCGCCTTCGACACCGGCGGCCGCAGCGTGCTGCGCGGGATGCGGAACATGCTCACCGACCTGCGGCACAACGGCGGCCTGCCCCGGCAGGTGGACCGGGACGCCTACGTGGTCGGCAAGGACCTCGGGATCACGCCGGGCGCGGTCGTCCACCGCGACGAGGTGGTCGAGGTGATCCAGTACTCGCCGTCGACCGACCGGGTGCGGACGCGCCCACTGGTGATCGTCCCGCCGCCCATCGGCCGGTTCTACTTCCTGGACCTGCGGCCCGGGCGCAGCCTGGTCGAGTACGCGGTGAGCCGCGGCCTGCAGGTCTTCATGATCAGCTGGCGCAACCCCACGCCGGAGCAGGCCGACTGGGACCTGGACACCTACGCCGGCGCCGTCGTCCGCGCCGTCGACGTCGCCCGCGAGGTCACCGGCTCCCCGGACGTCACCACGCTGGGCCTCTGCGCCGGCGGGCAGGTCATGACCACGGCGCTGAACCACCTGGCCGCGGTCGGGGACGACCGCGTCTCCGCCGCCGGCTACGCGGTCACGCTGCTGGACTTCTCCCGCCGGGCCCCGCTCGGCGCGTTCTCCGGCCCGAAGCTGATCGAGCGGGCCCGGCGCGCCTCCCGCCGGCGCGGCGTGATCAGCGCCCGTGACATGGGGACGGTCTTCAGCTGGATGCGCCCGGACGACCTGATCTTCAACTACCTGGTCTCCGAGTGGCTGATGGGCGAGGACCCGCCGGCCTTCGACATCCTCTCGTGGAACGCCGACGGCACGAACCTGCCGGCGCGGCTGCACGAGCAGTTCCTCGAGGTCTTCGGGGACAACGCGCTGGTGCGGCCGGGCGCGCTGCGGGTGCTCGGCACCCCCGTGCACCTGAGCCGGATCACCATCCCGACGTTCGTCCAGGGTGCCCTGACCGACCACCTCACCCCGTGGGTCGGCTGCTACCGCACCACCCAGCTGCTCTCCGGGCCGAGCACGTTCGTGCTCAGCTACAGCGGCCACATCCAGAGCCTGGTCAACCCGCCCGGCAACCCCAAGGCCCACTACTGGACCGGGGGGGAACCCGGCCCGGACCCGCACGCCTGGCGGTCCACGGCGCAGCAGCACACCGGCAGCTGGTGGGAGGCCTGGGCCGACTGGGCGCTCGAGCGCTCCGGCGAGGAGACGCCCGCGCCGGAGGCCCTGGGCAGCGCGGCGCACCCGCCGCTGGAGCCCGCGCCCGGCTCCTACGTCCGCGACCGCCGTCCCGGCCCGGGCTGAGGCACCCCGGCCCGGGGCTCACGGCACGTCGATGGTGATGCCGGCGGGCCGGCCGTCAGCGCCGGCCAGCCCGCCGGTGCGCGCGCTGACGACCCGGGAGACGCAGCACTGCAGCCGGTCGCCGGCCTGGTGCTGGGCCTCGCTGAGGAACACGTCCCGGTGGTCGATGACCCCGTCGACCTCGAGCACCTTGACCTGACACAGTCCACACTCGCCGCGCCGGCAGTCGAACATCATGTCCGCGCCGCAGGCCTCCAGCGCCTCGAGCATGGACACGTCGTGCGGCACGACCGTCTCCAGGCCGAGCCGCGGGATCCGCACCGTGAACGCCTCGGGGGCGAAGCGGCCGCTGCTGCCGAAGGTCTCGAAGCGCAGGTCGGCCGGTCGCCGGCCGGCGGTGGCCCAGGCCGCCTTGATCGCGTCGAGCATCGGCGTGGGACCGCAGACGTAGAGCTCTCCCCCCGCGGGCACGCTCGCCACGAGCGCGTCGACGTCCAGGCCGGTGCCTTCGTCGTCGACGCGCAGCTCCAGCCGGTCGCCGTGCTCGGCCGCCAACTCGTCGGCGAAGGCCATGAGCCCGCGCGCACGGGCGCCGTAGACGAAGCGGTAGTCGGCGCCGCGGGTCCGGAGCGCCGTGCCCATCGCCACCAGGGCGGTGATGCCGATGCCGCCGGCGGCCAGCACGTAGCCGGGCTTGCCGTAGTTGAGCGGGAAGTTCTGCAGCGGCTGGGTGATCGACACCTCCTGGCCGCGGCGGAGCGCGTGCATGTACGCCGACCCGCCCCGGCTCTGCCGGGCCAGCTGCACCCCCAGGACGATCTCGGTGCCGTAGGCGCCCATCCCGACGACGGAGTAGGAGCGGACGTCGGCCCGCCCGTTGACGTACACGCCGATGTCGATGTGGCTGCCCGGCGGGGCCGGTGCCTCCAGGTGCTCGGGCTCCAGCACCACCTGGCGGACGTGCTGGGCGACCTCGCAGACGTCGAGCACCCGTGCCCTGCGCCACTTCTTGTGGCTGGTGGCGGCCATCGCGCGCGGCCGGCTACAGCCCGCGGCCCATGAGGCCCACGGTCGGCTGCTCCCGGTGTCCGGCGATCCCGCCGGCCACCTCGGCGGCCAACCCGGTGCCCTCCTCGCGATGGGCCTCACCGGCGTTGGCCGCACCGCTGACCGCGCCCATGGCCACCGCGGCGTCACCGGCGGTCTCGCTCGGCGGCTGCGCGTCCGAGCCGAGCTCGGCGTCGATCATGCGCTGGACGATCCGGCGGGTCCACATGCTGCCCGCGTCGATGTTGAGGTTGTAGAAGTCGTAACCGGGGTTGGCCTCGATGCCGCGTTGCTGCGCCTCGAGCATGACCTCGTCCTCGAAGAACACCCCGGAGACCCCCTCGCGCAGCCGCGTGGTGATGACCTGCTTGTCCAGGCACCAGTCGCGGGCGAAGGCCCACAGGTAGAAGCAGGTGCGGTCGGTCTCCGGCGTCATCGTGTTGATCACCGTGCCGGTGACCCCCTGGCTGCGGTCGCCCTCCGGGGCGCCGGTGCCGGCCTTGGCCACCCCCACGTCGATGGCCACGGTGGAGGGGGCCGTGTAGTGGATGATCTGCCACCGGTCGACGGGGCCCTCGTAGTCGGGGAAGCGGTCCTGCAGGTTGCGCTTCCAGAACGGCGGCGGGTCGATCCCCAGCATCCACTTGGTCACCGTGACCGTTCGGTCGTCGTGCGTGACCTCGAAGTCGGACTCCGACAGCGCGTCGTGGCCGATGCTCGACCCGTGCACGAACTGCTCGTGCGTGAGGTCCATGAGGTTGTCGACGATCAGCTGGTAGCTGCAGTTGACGTGGATCGTCTTGCCGTCCCCGGCCCAGTCGGGGTGGTCGTTCATGTGCAGGTCGGGGACGAGGTCCGGGTCGGCCAGCGCGGGGTCACCCGGCCAGACCCACACGTAGCGGTGCCGCTCGACCACCGGGTAGGAGTGCACCGTCGCGCTGGGGTTGATCGTCTCCTGCGCCGGCATGAACGTGGCGCGGCCGTCGGCGTCGTAGCAGATGCCGTGGTAGCCGCACATGATCTCGTCGTCGCCGCGCAGCTTCCCCATCGACAACGGTGCCAGCCGGTGCCAGCAGGCGTCGGCGAGGGCGACGGCGCGGCCGCCGGTGGTGCGGTAGAAGACGATCGGGCGGTTGGCGACGGTCTTGGCCAGCAGGTTCCGGCCGACCTCGTGGTCCCACGCCGCGGCGTACCAGGCGTTGGACGGGAAGTGCCGGAACTCGGCGTGGGCGGTCGCTGCTCCGGTCCGAGCGGGTTGCGACATCGGGTCCTCCGGGGAAGGGGGCCGGTCAGGCCGGGATGGGGTCCTCGTGGCGGGCCGGCGCCTCGCGCACCAGCGCGTACAGGAAGAAGCTGACGATCATGATCCCGGCGGCGACGTACACGCCGGCGGCCCAGCTGCCGGTCGCGTCGCGCAGGATGCCACTGACCACCGGGCTGAGCACCGCGCCGATCTCCGAGACCAGGTTGAGCATCCCGAAGGCCGCCCCGCGCTCGGCGGCAGGCACCATGTCGCCGGTCATGCCCTGCACGATCGGCTGCAGTGCGTTGAAGAAGACCCCGGAGGAGAAGAGGAGCAGGCCCAGCAGGAGCAGCGACGGTTCCCGCCCGCCGGAGATGCTCCAGCCGAAGACCAGGACGAGCACCGAGTAGACACCGGTGCACACCAGCGCCAGCGGCTTGCGCCCGCGGCCGGTGCGGACGGCCCGGTCGGCCAGCCAACCGCCGACGGGGAAGCCGAGGATCCCCGCGCCGGCGTTGAAGGCCGCGGTCAGCGCCGCTGCCACCAGGCTGCTCTGCGCCGCCTCCCGGACGATCTGCACCGACCAGAAACTGAAGAACCAGAGGTTCCACAGGATCGCGATGTAGGCGACGTAGATCAGCCACATGTCCCGGTTGAGCAGCGCCGCCCCTCGGCCGGACCGCTGGACGCCCCGCACGATGACGGCGATGTACACCAGCGCGATCACCGAGGCGATGGCCGCCGTGAGCCACTCGGGCCAGCCGAAGGTCTCCGCGAGCAGGAACAGCGCCACGATGACGACGAACGTCGGCGCGGAGAACAGCACCAGGCGCACGAACGGCGCCCCCAGCCGCAGCGCCCCGCCCAGCCGCGCCCTGAAGAACGCGAAGGCGATCGTGACCACCACGAACGTGGCGCTGGCGAAGACGAAGAACGGCATCCGCCAGGCGCCGTCCCCCATGCCGAGGGAGCTCCCCCAGTTGATGAGGACCGGCGTGAGGATGATGCCCAGGGTCAGGCCGATCGACAGGCCGGTGATCACGACCCCGAGGCCGAGCGTGCGCTGGGCCACCGGGGTGTGGTTGATGATCAGCGTGCGGTCGTTGGAGTAGAAGACGCCCTCGCCCAGACCGGTCAGCACGCGGGCGGCGACGAAGGCCACCAGGCCGGCCACCAGCCCGGACACCACCGTGAGCACGGCGGCGGCCAGCAGCGAGACGACGATCATCTCCCGGTGCCCGTACCGGTCCCCCAGCCGCCCGCCGGGGTACTGGGTCAGCATGTAGCCGAGGAAGAACATCGATCCGACGAGCCCGCCGACGGTCGCCGGGTTGCTCGCGTCCCCGATGAACCCGGACTCCGTCTCGATCATCCAGGCGATGACCGGGCCGGTGACCGTACGGTCGGCGTAGCTGACCACCCAGCCCAGCAGCAGGACCGCCCACAGCGCCCGGTAGGGCGCCCCGGGGTGGCCGTCCCGGTGCCCGTCCAGCAGCAGTTCGTTGTCGGCGGTGTCGCCCTCGGGGACGCGATCGTTCATGGTGTGCCCACCCGCTCGGCAGGACGGGCTCAGCCGAAGGCCTGCTGCACCTCGTCGGACCCCTGCGTCGCCTCACCCTGCGACGGCGCGGGGGTCTCCATGGTCCCCTCGTGGGCGACCGGCGGGCCCTGGACGGCGACGACCGCGGGGTCGACCCGCATGACCGCGTACCCCGCGACGGCCCCCGCACCGAACCCGGGGGCGAAGACCCGCAGCGGCTCGGTGATCACGCCGTCCCGGACCGCGTCGTGGATGGCCAGCGGGATGCTCGCCGACGACGTGTTGCCCACCTGCTCGATGTTGAAGTAGAGCTGGTCGGCGGAGAGCCCGGCCCGCTCGGCGAGCTGGATGACCATCGTCTTGTTCGCCTGGTGCGGCACGATGAGGTCGATGCTCTCCAGCAGGGACCCGGCCTTCCCGGTCGGGTCGGGCAGCTGGCCGATCTCCTCGATCATCTGCGACAGGTAGCGGCCGGCCAGCGCCTTCACCTGCGGGCCGAACACCGTGATGTTGTTGTCGAACTCGGGGTTGGGCCACAGGATCGAGTTGACCTCGCTGGCCGGCCCGCTGGCGTAGGTCTTCATGTGGTCGATGTCGGGGTCGGCGCCCTCCGGTGCCGGACCGATGACCAGTGCTGACGCCCCGTCGCCGAAGATCATCCGCGAGGTGCGCACGTTGCCGATCTTGTCGGAGAACTTCTCCACGCAGACGACCAGGACCGGCCGCTCCACCTCCTGCAGGAGGCGGGTGGCGTCGGCGACGCCGTAGGGCATGCCGGCGCAGGCGGCGATGAGGTCGTAGGCCGCGTACACCTGGTGCATGCCCAGCTGGCCGCACAGGTAGGTGGCCAGCGACGGGATCAGCCGCGAGCTGGTGCAGGTGCAGACCAGCACGCCGCCGATCTCCTCCGGCTCCCGCCCGGCCTTGGCCAGCGCCGCCTCGGCCGCCTGCAGCGCGAGGTCCTCGACGGGCAGCGAGGAGTACCGGCGCTGCTCGATGCCGGTCTTGGTCGAGATCTCCTCGGCGCTCATCGGCGACCAGTTGTAGGCGGTGTTGCGGATCAGGTCGTCGTTGCTGCAGACCTGGTCGCCGTGCACGGCCGCCAGCGCCTCGATCCGGGGCATCACCGTGAACCGGCTGCGCACGTCGATCGCGGGGTAGGGCCGCACCGGCGGCCGCGACTCCCGGGGCGGGGCCACCGCCCGGGCCGGCTCGGGGTCGCGCAGCCGGCGCAGGAACGCCCGCACCTCCTTGTCCCGCGGGTGGAAGGCCACGACGTAGTCGTCGTCCCGGAGGTCGCCGGCCTCGGCGAGCTCCAGCTTGGTCCGGTCCCAGGGGTACTGGTTGTGCAGCACCATGGCCCACCGGTGCAGCGCCTCGAGCTCGGGCACGTCCTCGGAGACGTCGAGGATGTCGGCGTAGTCGTAGACCGGGTAGTCCGGGTCGTAGTCGGGCAGCCGGAAGGTGAGGGCACCCGGCTGCTGGAGGAACTCCGCGACGGTCGGCTTGATCGCCGGCAGCGTGGTCGCGTGGTGCCTCCGGTTGGCGAAGACGTCGAACAGGATCCCGAAGATCCGGTCCTCGCAGGCGTCGTCCCACCGGGCCGGGAGGGTCGGGTAGGCCTCCTGGACGGCGGCGACCTTGGTCTCGCCCTCCTCCCACGGCTCCAGCACCGGCAGGAAGACGTCGGGGCGGTTGCGCGGGACGTCGGCCCAGCGGGTCGGCCGCTTGTCGTACATGGTGATGGAGAAGCGGTTGGCCCAGAACAGGTTCAGCGCGAGGTCGCGCATGAGCTCGTAGCGGCTGCCGTAGGCCCCGGTGCGGACCCGGTCGAGGATGTCGGTGCCGCTGGGGGCCTTCGTCTCGAAGTCGCGCCGGATGACGCTGTCGAGCTGCTCCAGCGACTCCACGGTCGAGAAGTCGAGCTCGGGCATGACGTTCGAGGGGAACACCATGCGACCGTGCCGGTTCAGGACGAAGGAGTTCATGCTGGTCCTCTCTGTCGACGGGGGCGTCAGCCGCCCACGCGTTGGATGCCGCGCTCGACGGCATCGATGAGGCGGGGCCGCAGTTCGGCGGCGGGGATGATCGCGTGCACCGAGCCCACCCGGCGGGCGCGCTCGATGTCGTGGATCGACTCGAACTCGTCGGCGACCTCGCCGAGCTTCTCCGAGCGCACGGTGCTGCGCAGCGTGGCCAGCTCGGCCCGCAGGTGGGCCTGTTCGACGCCCTCGGCCGCGGCCACGGCCGCCTCGAGGTCGCGCACCCGCGGGTCGGCGGCGGTGCGCTTGTCCACCTCGCGGGTGAAGACCACCGCGGCCGCGGGGGCACCGCCGAGGACCGAGGCGTAGGAGCCCTCGACCGCCAGCACCTCGAGGTTCTCGTTGAGGACGCCGGAGAAGACGACGAAGGCGCCGCCGTGGTAGCGGGAGACCACGCAGAAGACGATCGGGCCGTCGAAGTTGACCATCGCCCGGCCGATCTCGGCGCCGTACTCCAGCTGCAGGTTGCGCAGCGACTCCGGGGAGCCGTCGAAGCCGGACAGGTTGGCCAGCACGACCAGCGGCCGATTGCCGCTGGTGGCGTTGATCGCCCGCGCGGTCTTCTTCGACGAGCGGGGGAACAGCGTGCCCGCCGTCCACTGGTCCGGGCCGTCGGCCGGGTAGGCGCCGCGCCGCGGGATCGGCCGGGACTCGATGCCGAGGATGGTCACCGGGTGCCCGCCCAGGTGGGCGTCGAAGACGACGGAGGTGTCGGCGTCGGCCATGCCCGCCCAGCGCTCCAGCGTCGGGTGGTCGGCGTCGGCGACCGCGCGCATCACCGTGCGGATGTCGAAGGGCTTCTTGCGGTCGGGGTTGGTCTCGGCCGAGAAGATGTCGCCGACGGTGGTGAAGTCGCTGTCCGGGTGCTGGTGCGGGAACTCCCGGACGTCGCGGTCGCGGGGGTCCGCGGTGGGTGCCGGACGGGCCCAGCGCTCGCCCGGCGCCCGGTAGGTGTGCTCGTAGTGCTGCACCAGCAGGTCCATCGCGGCGGTCAGGTTCGGCGCCCAGTACTGCGCCTGCCCGTTGGGGCCCATGACCCGGTCGTAGCCGCCGATGCCGAAGTTGTCCTCCGCGGACACCCCGCCCGAGTAGTCCAGCGAGTGCTTGCCGGTGAGCACCATGGCGCTGTCCGGCGTCATCACCAGGATGCCCTTGGTGTGCATGAGCATCGTGGCCTCGGCGTTCCAGTACGGCTGGGCGCCGACGTTGATGCCCGCGACGACGACGTTGACCTCCCCGCCGGCCTGGGTGAACTCGATGATCCGGCGCAGCGCCCGGGAGACCCAGTCCATGTTCTCCGTGCCGCTGTCCATGGAGATGCGGGCCCCGGAGGACAGCGCGAACCACTCGACCGGGATGCCCCGCTCCTCGGCGAGGTCGAGCGCCGCGACCACCCGCGCGCACTCCGGCTCGGAGACGGTGCCGAGCTGCTTGGTCGGGTCGCCCATGAGCAGCACCCGGGTGACCCCCTCGGGATAGCGCTCCGTGGGGGTGCTGATCACCCCGGCGACGATGCCGGCCCGGTTCTGCCCCGGCGGGCGTTCCACGGGCACCAGCCGGCCGTGCTCGTCGAGGTCGTGCTCCACCCACGTCCCCTGTGGGCCGGCCAGCAGGCCGCTGAGCTCGTAGGGGTACACCGCGCCGCGGGCCCGGGAGCTGAGCACCTTGGCGGCGTAGTCGTCGAGCGGGCGCATGGGCTCGGTGGGGCGGTCGGTGACCTCCATGCGCACCCCGGTGCCGGGCCGGTAGGAGAAGCGCAGCGCCACGTCGCGGGGCGCCCGGCCCTCCTCCTCCTGCAGGCGGGCCAGCAGCACGATCTGGTCGATGCCCGCGCCGAGGGTCAGCGGCGCCGCCGTCCGGGCGAAGTCGGCGATCTGCGCCAGCGGCACCTCGATGGAGGGCCAGGCGTAGAGGTGGACCCGGTTGTGCTCCAGCGGGCGCCGCGAGCGCCGCCGCGACTGGGCCCGCCGCAGGCTGTCCAGGCAGGAGGTCAGCTGCCGCTCCACCGTCGGGAAGCCGACGACCTCGCCGGCCTCGTCGCGCAGCGGGGTCAGGTCGCGGACCTCGGCCATGGCGATGAACCGCTCGTCGTTCGGGTTCTCCTTGGCCGTGACGTGCAGCAGGTAGGTGTCCTCGGCCGACGGGACGCGCTCGCCGTCGAACTCCTTGAGCCGCCAGATCTGGAAGCGCTGGGCGGTCAGCGGGTGCAGGCCGCGGATGACCCGCTCCTCGGCGAGCCCGCCGCCGGGAGCCGGCCGGAAGGTGATGGTCTCGACCTCACCCGCGGGGGTGCACACCGTCACCGTCACCCGGCGGCCGGTGCCCAGCGCCGGGACGCCGTCGAGCAGCGCGCGCAGCCGCTCGGCTACCTCCTCGGCGTCGGCGGGGCGGTCCGGCCAGGAGAGGTAGAGGTCGACGACGAGCTGGGTGGGGTCCGGGACGTCGGCGAGCGCGCCGGCCAGCGACTCCAGCGCCGCGGGCAGGTCGGCCATCTCGGCCATGAGGGCGACCAGGTGCAGCCGGACCCCCTGGAGGTCGTAGTCCGCCCAGACCGTGGTCCGGCCGTCGAGCAGGCTCGACCGCACGTCCTCGAGGCTGCGGCTGCGGTAGTAGCGCCGCGTGAGCACCTCGAGGACCGGGTCGGGGACCGCCGTGGGCCGGCCGAACCGCTGTGCGAGCAGCCGGACCAGCGGCTCGGGGCTGGCGACGAGGGCCTCCATCCGGGCGATGCTCTCGCCGGTGTCGCCGCGCGCGGCGGCCTCGTCGAGCTCGTCGAGCAGCCGCGCGGCGCGGTCGAGCACCTCCTGGCGGCCCTGCTGGACGACCGGCTCCTCGAAGTACCGGTAGCGGACGGCGCGGGCGAGGTCGCCGACCGAGGGGTAGCGCAGCTGGGTGGCCACGACCAGCCGGTCGAGCACCTCGCCGACCTCCGCCCGGGCCGGGCCCTCGGGCACCCGGGCGCCGGTCAGCCAGCGGTCCAGCAACGCCTGCACGGCCGGCAGCTGCTCGGCGACCCGCTGCTGGGACAGGAAGATGCGGTGCACCGCCTCCTGCAGCGCCGGCCCCGGCTCCAGGTCGTCGACGTCGTAGTGCAGCAGCGCCCGGCGCAGGCGGGCCCGGAAGGCCTCCGGCAGCCCCTCGCGCTCGACGTCGAGGGAGTGCAAATAGGCGTGGAAGTACTCGCGCGGGCTGTGCACCTGCGCGTCGGCCTCCTCCTCGGCGCTGGCCGGGCGGTTCCGGGACAGCTCGCAGAGGTCGGCGAAGGTGGTGAGGACGGCGAGCTCGCCGTGCAGCAGTTCGTCGTCGTCCAGCGGCAGCGCGTCGCGGGCGGCGCCGTACTCGGCGACCAGCTGACGGGCGTGGGCGGCGCTGAGGTCGTAGCCGGTGATCAACGCCCGCAGCGCCCGCTGCAGGGCCAGCGCCCGCTCCCGCGGCTCGCCGTCGGGGACGTCGTCCCGCGTGGGCAGCACGACCCGCTCGCCGGTGGCCTCCTCGACCTCGCCGCCGGTCCGTTCCAGGCTCACCAGCGGGGCGCCGGCGTCGACCTGGGCGTTGACCGCGGCGCGCAGCTCGCGCACCCGCCCGGCGAACGGCGCGCGCACCGCCGTCTCCATCTTCATGCTCTCCAGGACGACGATCGCCTGGCCGGCCTCGACCTCCTCCCCCACCCCCGCACGGATGGCGACGACGACCGCCGGGGCCGGCGCCCGCACGACCCCGCCGACGTCGCGGTTCACGCGGTGGGTCTCCCCGTCGACCTCGACCAGGTGGGAGCCGGGGCCCTCCACCGACACCACCGAGAACCGCTGCCCGGCCGCGGTCAGCCGGCTCTCCAGCGGGCTGAGCCGGTCGATCTCGACGTCGACGACGGCGCCGTCGAGCCCCACCCGGTAGCGGCCGCGGTCGACCGTGGCGACGGTGGGCCGGTAGACCTGGCCCCGGTGGCCCAGCTCGAAGGTCCGTCCCACCTCGTGCGGAGCCCGGGGCCGGCCACCGCGGGCGGAGGCGAGGAAGGCCAGCCGCTCGCGCGCCTCCTCGGCCTCGGCCAGGTCGACGGCCACCTGGACCAGCGCCACCCACGCGGCGCCCACCGGGCGGGCGCCGCCGCCCACGCCGGTGCGGTCCAGCCACCCGGTGTCGGCGGTGCCGTCCACGACCTCCGGCCGGTCGAGCAGATCGAGCAGGAAGGACTTCGTCGTGGTGCCGCCGCGGAGCACGACGGTGGTCTCGCGCAGGGCGCAGCGCAGCCGGGCGAGGGACTCAGGCCGGTCCCGGCCCCACGCGATCACCTTGGCGATCATGGAGTCGTACTGGGGCGGGATGACGTCGCCGACGCTCATCCCCGTGTCGACGCGCACGCCGGGGCCGGTGGCCAGACGCATGAGCTCGACCCGGCCGGGGGCGGGGGCGAACCCCTGCTCGGCGTCCTCGGCGTTGAGCCGGGCCTCGACCGCGTGGCCGACGGCCTCGGGCGGGCCCTCGCCCAGGCGGCCACCGGCGGCCACGTGCAGCTGCAGCTTCACCAGGTCCAGCCCCGTGGTCATCTCCGTCACCGGGTGCTCGACCTGCAGCCGCGTGTTCACCTCGAGGAAGGTGGTCAGCTGCTCCTGCGGTTGGTGCAGGAACTCCACCGTGCCGGCCCCGACGTAGCCGGCGGCCTTGACCAGCGCGATCGCCGACTCCCGCAGGGCGGCGTCCTGGGCCGGGCTCAGCACCGGGGAGCTGGACTCCTCGATGATCTTCTGGTTGCGCCGCTGCACGGAGCAGTCCCGCACGCCCGGGGCCCACACGGTGCCGTGCTGGTCGGCGATGACCTGCACCTCGACGTGCCGGCCGCCCTCCACCAGCCGCTCCATGAACACGACCGGGTCGCCGAAGGTGCGCTCGGCCTCGGTCTGCGTGCGCTCGAGCGCGTCGGCGAGGTCGGCCTCCGAGCGGACGACGCGGATCCCCCGGCCACCGCCGCCGCTGCGGGCCTTGACGATCAACGGGTAGCCGATGGCCTCGGCGTGCCGGCGGCCGTCCTCGAGGCCCTCGACCGGGCCGCGGCTCCACGGCGCGACCGGGACGCCGGCCTTCTCCGCGAGGACCTTGGCCTCGATCTTGGCCCCGAGCAGCCGCATCGCCTCCGGCGACGGACCCACGAACACGATGCCGAGGTCGGCGCACAGCTCGGCGAAGGCCGGGTCCTCGGCCACGAACCCCCAGCCCACCCACGCGGCGTCGGCCCGGCTGGCGCGCAGCGCCCGGGCCAGCTCGTCGTGGTCGAGGTAGGGGGACGCGGCGCCGGTCTCGCGGAGCAGCACCGCCTCGTCGGCGGCGCGCACGAACGTCGCCCGCCGCTCGGCCTCGGTGTGCAGGGCGACGACCCGGGTCCGGGAACCGTGCTCGGCGTCGAGCTCCCGGACGGCGCGGATGAGCCGGACGGCCGGCTCCCCCCGGTTGACGACGGCGATGCGGTTGAACACCCGAGCCTCTCCTTGCGTCGGTGGTGCTGGGCGGACCCGGCGCGCGGGACTACATGTCCAACCCGCCGTTGACGCCCCAGACCTGCCCGGTGATGTAGCCCGACCCGTCGGCGGCCAGGAAGTGGACGACGCGGGCGATCTCCTCCGGCTGCCCGAGCCGGCCCAGCGGGATCTTGGCCTTGAGGCCCTCCAGCACCTTGTCGGGCACCGTCTCGAGCATCTCGGTGGCGATGTAGCCGGGGGTCACGGCGTTGACGGTCACCCCGATCCCGTCGGCCTGGCCGTTGCGCTGCAGCTGCATGGCGGCCTCCCGGGCGAGGGTCTTGGTCAGGCCGAACAGGCCGGACTTCGCCGACGCGTAGTTCACCTGACCGATGCCGCCGGTCTCCCCGATGACCGAGGAGATCATCACGATCCGCCCGCTGCCCCGCTCGAGCATGTGCTTGAGCGCCGCCTGGGACAGGTAGAACGCCCCGGAGAGGTTGACGTCGATGACCCGCCGCCAGTCGTCGTCGGTCATCTTCATCGCCGTCCGGTCGGCGGTGATGCCGGCGTTGTTCACGAGGATGTCGAGCCGGCCGTGCCGGTCGATCACCTCGCCGATGGTGCGGCGGCAGTCGTCGGGGTTGCCGATGTCGCCGCGGTGCACGCTCATGTGGCTGTCGGGGTAGGCCCCGGCGAAGTCCTGGGCGAACATCTCCGCCCGCTCGGTGTTGCCGCTGTAGCCCGCCGCGACGTCGGCACCCTGGGCGGCCAGGCTGCGGCAGATCGCCGCGCCGATCCCCCGGGTCCCGCCGGTCACGAAGGCCACCCGGCCCTGGAGCTTTCCGCCCGTCCGGGCCGTTCGTGCCTGTGTCGCCGTCACCGGGTCCTCCTCGGAGCAGGGGCGGGGCCGCCTCGTTCCAGGGCCGGAGTCGTCAGCGCCGACGACGCCGCCTGCTCCGGCTTCGTACGGGGCAGCATCCTGCCCTCGGAGCCCCCGCGCAATCGCAGGCGGAGCGGTCGACGAGCGTCCCGGGCGCGTCGCTCCCATCTCCCCTCAGGCCCGGAGCGCCCGTGACCGTTCCGGGCCGGAGGGTGACGGCGCGCTCGGTGCGTATCGGAACTCGACCTCTCCGCAAGCGGCGGCCGCACCGCCCGCGGTTCAATCTGCGCGACCACGCAGGCGGGTGCTCGACGCGGAGCGCCCCGTCCCCCAGAGGACCGGTGTCCCGCATGACGAGTCGTCGCTCTCCCGTTGCCGTCGGCGCCCTGGCCGCGCTGCTGGTGGGCTCCGCCCCCGCTGCCGCGCAGGCCGACGACGACACCCGCTCCGCCGCGGCGAGCGCGACGCCCACCCCCGTCACGCTCTCCTGGGCCGCGTGCGGCGCGACCCCGGAGGCGACCGCGGCCGGCGTCGAGTGCGCCACCGCGGCCCTGCCCATGGACTACGACGAGGCCGAGGGCGAGCAGGTGCAGATCGCCGTCGCCCGGGTGCCGGCCGCCGACCCGGCGCAGCGGATCGGCTCGCTCTTCTACAACTTCGGCGGCCCCGGCGGCCCGGCCGTGGACTACCTGCGGGCCCTGGGCCCGGGCATCTTCGCCACGCTGAACCAGCGCTTCGACATCGTCGCGGTCGACCCGCGCGGTGTCGGGCAGAGCACCCCGGCCGTCGACTGCCAGGTCGACGACGAGACCGCGGGGTACTCGCCCAACCCGTGGCCCACGCCCCTCGACGTCGACCCCGAGGCGCTCGTCGCCCGGGCCCAGGACTACGTCGACGCCTGCCTCGCGAACAACGGCGAGATCCTCGAGCACCTGTCCACGGCGAACGTGGCCCGCGACCTCGACGCGATCCGGGAGGGCCTCGGGGACGAGCAGCTGAACTACCTCGGCTTCTCCTACGGCACGTTCCTGGGCGCCACCTACGCCTCCCTCTTCCCCGACCGCTACCGGGCGATGGTCCTCGACAGCGCGCTCGACCCCGACCAGTGGATCAACGACCCGATCGCCGGCAGCCGCGACCAGCTGGCCAGCTTCGAGAACTCCCTCGACCGGTTCCTCGCCGCCTGCGCCGAGGACCAGACGGCGTGCTCCGGCTTCGGCGGCGAGGACCCCTCGACCGCCTACGACGACCTGACCGCGCGGGCCGACGAGGCGCCCATCCCGGCACCCAACTACCCGGAGAACCCGGCACCGGTGAGCGGCACCGACATCCGGCAGGTCACGGCCACGCTCCTGTACTCCAAGGACCTGTGGGGCCTGCTGGCCGCGGCCCTGGCCCAGGCCGAGACCGGCGACGCCTCCGTCTTCCGGGCGCTGGTCGACCTGGTCGTCTACCCGGAGAACGACGCCTCGCCCGACCGGTTCTTCGCCATCTCCGCCAGCGAGCAGCAGTGGCCGACCGACGTCGACGCCTACCTCGAGCGCGGCGCGGAGGAGTGGGCCGACTTCCCGCACTTCTGGGGCGGCTGGGCGTACTCCGAGATCCCCTGGGGCCTGTGGCCGGTGGAGGACGAGGACGCCTTCGGCGGCCCGTTCGTGGCCTCGGCCGACGCCGCCCCGGTGCTCGTCGTCCAGAGCACCAACGACCCGGCCACCCCGTACGAGGGCGCGGTCGCGATGACCGAGCAGCTGGGCAACGCCGTCCTGCTGACCATGGACGGTGACGGTCACGGCGTCTACGGCGGCAACTCCGCCTGCATCGACTCGGCGACCGACTCCTACCTGGTCGCCGGGACGCTGCCGGCCGAGGACACCGTCTGCCCGCAGGACGTGCCGTTCGCGGCGCCGGCGCCGGTGCCGGCCGGGGCGGCCACCGCGCGGACCGTCGAGGCCGCCCTGGCGCTGGTGGGCGGCACCGGCGCCGGCGCCCGCTGACCGGCGCTCAGGTGCCGATCTCGGTGCGGACGGCGTAGAGCTCCGGGAAGAAGGTGAGGTCCAGCGCCCGGCGCAGGAAGCCGACGCCGGACGAGCCGCCGGTGCCGGTCTTGGCCCCGATGGTCCGCTGCACGGTGCGCAGGTGCCGGAACCGCCACAGCTGCACGTTGTCCTCGATGTCCACCAGGCTCTCGCAGGCCTCGTAGACCCCCCACGGGGTGTCCTCCGACTCGTAGACCCGCCGGAACATCGGGAGCAGGTCGGCGCGGTAGGTCCAGGGCCGGCGCACGTCGCGCTCCAGCACCGCCGCCGGGACGGCGAGGCCCACCCGGGCCAGGTGGCGCAGGAACTCGTCGTAGAGGGACGGGCTCTCCAGCAGCTCGGCCAGCAGGTCCCGCGCGGGCGGGTCGCCCGCGAAGACCGCGAGCATCGCGGGGTCCTTGTTGCCGAGGACGAACTCGACGGCGCGGTACTGGGCGGACTGGAAGCCCGACGCGCTGCCGAGGGCGCCGCGGAACTGGGCGTACTCGCGCGGGGTCAGCGTGGCCAGGACCGACCACTGCTCGATCAGCGTGCGCTGGACGTGCTTCACGCGGGCCAGGCACTTCAGCGCCGGGGCCAGCGCGTCCGCGGCCAGGTACCGGCAGGCCGCCCGCAGCTCGTGCAGGACCAGCTTGAGCCACAGCTCGCTGGTCTGGTGCTGGACGATGAACAGCAGCTCGTCGTGGTGCTCGGGGTTGCTCCTCGGGTGCTGGGCGGCCAGCAGGTGGTCCAGGTCGAGGTAGTCGGCGTAGGTGGTGGCACCGGTGAGGTCGGTGCGGATCGAGCTCTCCAGCGGCCGCACCGACCGGGACTGGTCCTGCTCCGACGACGACACGGCGGCACCATAGCCCCGGCCGCCCCCGGTTCCGCGGTCCTCCTGCACCCGCCCCGGCGCGGGGGTCGCCTCAGAAGTCGTGGCTCTCGTCGTAGGCCAGGTCGCCGCCGGGGTCGGGCCCGCCCGGAGCCGGTGCCGGCCCGCGGGGCTCAGGCGCCGGCGCCGGCGCCGGCGCCGCCGCGGGGCGCGTGCCGAGCGCCTCGTGCGCCAGGTCGTAGCCGTAGTCGCCGTCGGGTTCCTGCGCGCGGTCCATCTCCCGCCCTCCTCGCGACGTCGCAACGCACCGACGGGGTCCCCTCCGGGGCGACGGTGGCGCCGATCGTTCCCCGGCGCCCCCGGCGCGGCAAGCCCCCGCGGACCGGCCCCGCTGCCGACGCGGCGGGTCCCCGCGGCACGCCGTCCGCACGTCCGCCCCTCCCCGTCCAGGGCGGGGGGTGACCGGTACCCTGCCACTCGCGCGTCACGCAGCCGGCGCGAGCGGGGGCTGGAGCCCTCCCCAGCGTGATCCTGGAACCCCCGGGGGTCGCGCATCCGCGTCCGGCGCCCAGCGGTTCCGGCAGCCCTGGCACACCGGAGTACCCCCGTGGACCGCCCCGACGACCGCGTGTCGACCGCCCTGGTCGCGCTCGCCCTCCTCCCCTTCCCGGAGCACTCCCTGCAGTCGGTCCTGCGGCACACCGCGGAGCTGGCCCGGGACCTGTTCGGCACACCGCCCGCGGCGTCGCTCACCGTGCTGCAGTCCGGGCGCGCGACGACGGTGGCGGCCACCGACGAGGTCGCCGAGGACCTCGACGAGGTGCAGTACCGCTCCCGGTCCGGGCCGTGCCTGGCCGCGGGGGTCACCGGCCGGGTCGTCGGCGTGCCCGACGTCCGCACCGACCGCCGCTGGCCGGAACTGGCCGGTGCGGCGGCGGCGCGCAGCTGCCGCGGCGTGCTGTCGGTCCCGGCCCCGGGACGCACGCCGGTGGCCGGGAGCCTCAACCTCTACCTCCCCGACGGCTCCGACCGGGGACGCGACCAGGCGCTGGCGCGGTTCTGCGTGCTGGCCGCCGTCCCCCTCTGGAACCGGTACTGCCACGACAGCGCGGTGCGGCACGCGGAGAACCTCGAGACCGCGCTGGCGACCCGGGCGGTCATCGACCAGGCCAAGGGGATCGTCATGGAGCGCTTCCGGCTCCCCGCCGACCAGGCCTTCGACGTCCTCGTGCGGATCTCCAACGACACCAACACCAAGCTGCGCGAGGTGGCCACACGCGTCACGCACACCGGCGAGATCCCCGGCCGCTGACCCGCCGGGCCGCCCGGCTGCCGGGCTGCCGGGCTGCCGTCCGCCCGGGCTCAGGCCGGCGCGACCGGCAGCCGCCCGGAGGCCCGCTCGACGGTGCCCACGACCACGACGCCCACCACGAGCACGGCCAGCCCACCGACGACGAACAGCGCCGGGAGGTCCAGGGTGGCGTCCAGGGCCGCGAGGACGGCGGCGGCCAGCGGCCACCACCAGCCGTGCCGCGCCCGGCGGGCCATACCGGCGTCGGTCACCGTCATGGTGACCAGGTAGACCGCGACCCCGCCGGCGAGCAGCAGCCGGGTCCCGGCCGGGACGTCGCCCCGCCCGCCCTCCACGACGGTCAGCTGGATCGCGGCCCCCACGGCGGCCAGCGCCAGGGTCAGCGGCAGCTGCCCGAAGACGTACACGTCGTGGGAGTGGTCGCTGCGCTCGCCGCCGACCTCGTCCAGCAGCCGCTTGGCCCGGGCCCCGGCCAGGTCGAACCAGCTCCACCACAGCGCGGCCGCGAGCACGAAGGACGCGACCGCCACCGGCAGCGCCTCCCCCGACCACCCCGACTCGTACAGCCCGTGGGCGACCCCGGCCACCGACTCGCCGAGCACGAGGATCACGAACAGCGCGAACCGCTCGGGCAGGTGCTCCACGTGCAGGGGGACGTCGGCCGGTGCCCGGGTGGCCAGCAGGGGGACCAGTGCCTCCACCCCCACCGCGGCCGCCCACAACCCGAACGCGACCGGCCGGGGGACGGCGAGCGAGACGGCCCACAGCAGCGCGCCCGCGGACGCACCCCAGAGGTAGAGCCGGGCGATCGGGCGGGCGTCGGCCACGTGCCGGTACGCGCGGTGGTACTGCAGCAGGAGCATGGCCCGCAGCAGGAGCTGGCAGCCGACGAAGACCCCGAAGCGCGCCCCCGTCGCCTCGCTCGCCGACGCGGCCAGACCGACGACGGCGGCCATGCTGCCGAGCTTGTAGAGCCGGTAGACGACGTCGTCGTGGTCGAACCGGTTGGCGTAGAGGGTGGAGCTCACCCACGACCACCAGACCGTGGCGAACAGCCCGGCGAAGACCAGGGCCCCGTGCCAGGTCACGTCCGCGCGCAGCGTGGTCGCGAGCTCGGCGACCACCAGGACGAAGGCCAGGTCGAAGAAGAGCTCCAGCCGGGAGGCCGACCGCTCGTCGCCGGTCCGCAGCTCCGGCCGGCGGACCGCGCCCGAACCGGTCAGCGTGTGCCGCAGTCGTGCCAGCAGTCCCCCCTCGGCCACGGCGTCCTCCCCGCTGCGACGAGGCGCCGACCCGCGCGCCCGGTCGTCCCTACCCGCCCACCGCCCCGTTCAGCCGCGGAGGGTCGCGTAGACCTCCTCGGCGTGGTCGAAGACGAAGAAGTGGCCCTCGCCGGCCGCCCAGTGCGGGGTGCAGTCGGGCAGCATCGCCGCGAGCACCCGGCCCAGGGTCACCGGGACCAGGCGGTCCCGCGTGCCGTGCCACAGGTGGACCGGCCGGCGCACCGCGGAGAGCGGGAAGCCCCACGGCCGGAACAGCAGCGCACGGTCGGCGGCCATCGCGGCCGCCCCGTTCCGCAGGCCCTCCGTGAAGGTCTCGTCGAGGACCCGCCGGACCCCCGGCCGCCCGATCACCCGCCGGTCGGCGGAGCTCAGCCGCACCTGCAGGTAGCGCGCGATCAGCCCCGGGCGCACGGCCACCGGTGCGAAGACCGGCTGGAGCAGCGCCGCGGCCGGCGAGGTGCGGTGGGCGGCGTCCACCAGCCGGCGGGGCACCCACTCCGGCCACGGCCACGGGACGTCCGGCGGCGGCGCGCCGCCGAGCACCCCGACGGCGCTCACGCGGTCCCCGAAGGCGGCGGCGCAGGCCAGCGCGTAGGCCGCACCACCGGAGAGGCTGAGGACGCCGAACCGGTCGACGTCCAGGGAATCGAGCAGCGCGGCGACATCGCCAGGCCAGTCGACCACCCGGCGCCCGGGCAGGGGGTCCGAGCGGCCGAAGCCCGGCCGGTCGGGGACGACGAACCGCACGCCCCAGCGCCGGTAGTCGGCGGGGTCCTCGACGTGCCGCTCCAGGCGGGAGCTGGGCGAGCCGTGGCAGCCGAGCACCGGCCGGCCGTCGGGGTCGCCGTACTCGGCGTAGGCGAGGGTCCGCCCGTCCCGGAGCCGGATGCGGCCCTCCCGCGGTCCGGCTCCGCTGCTCATGACCGGCGCGTACCCACCGGGCCCGCGCCGGCATGCGCGCCGCTCAGCCGGGCCCGTCGCCGGCCGCCGACGCCGGGCGCTCCCGGTCCTCGAACGAGACGTCGACGCGCTGGTGGCGGACGGCGCGCTGGGCGCGGGCCGACTCGGCGTAGACCCGCTCGTCCCCGCGGGTCAGCTCGACGTCGTCGGTGAACGGCGTGAGCAGGGCCCGGGGGTGCAGGCGGTCCACGCGGACGACGTTGACCTCCACGCAGAGGACGAGGACCACCGACGCCAGGTAGATGAAGGCGATCAGCCCCAGGACGAGGGCGAACACCGCGTCGACCGCGCTGGCGTTGGCGACGACGCGCGCCACGTAGACCCCGCCGAAGGACTGCAGCAGCTGCCAGGCGATCGCCGCCGCGAGCGCTCCCGGCGCGACCTGCCGGACGGTGAGACGGCGGGCCGTGGTCAGCCGGAAGCCGACCACGAACACCGCCGCGTTGGCCAGCACGGACGCCACCGTCACCAGCAGCTGCAGCCAGGTGCTGAAGACGCCGTAGGCGGCCGCGCCGGTCCCGGCCGCCGACAGCACCGTGCTGGCCAGGACCAGCAGGCCCAGGGTGCACAGGAGCAGGAGGCTGCGGCCGCGGGAGGTGATCGGGTCCGGCCGGCTGTGCCGCGGCACGGCCCAGGCGGTGTTCATCGTGTGCTGGATGGCCTGGCCGAGACCGAGGGCGCCGTAGAGGGCCACCAGCCCGCCGACCAGGAACGGGACGACGCCGCCGCCGAGGCGCTCCGGGGTGCCCAGCTGCGGCCCGATGACCGGGAACTCGGCCAGGGCGGAGTCGAGCAGGCGCTGCTGCAGCTCCGGGTTCCCGCTGAGGACCAGCCCGAGCACCGTCGCCAGGAGCAGCAGCATCGGGAACAGCGCGAGGAAGCCGTAGTAGGTGACGAGGGCCGCCATGAAGTGGCCGTCGTCGTCCAGGAACTTGTAGAGCACCGCGATCGGGAACCCCGCCCAGCGGTGCCGCCGCTGGAACCGGTCCAGGCGCTCGGCGATCGTCATGGCGCACCCCTGTCTGCTCCGGTGGCCGCAGCGATACCCCGCCGCGGCCGCGGGACGCGCGGGCCGTGTCGGGGGTGCCCGGTAGGAAGGACCCATGGCCGACGCCTTCCCCTCCCTCGCCGAGCTCGCCGCCGAGGCGCACGAGCTGCAGTTCGCCGGCTTCACCAACGACGACGCGTGGGACCTCGGTTCGGCGCTGGTGGCCGCCGCCCGCGCGCAGGAGGCGCCGGTGGCGATCGCGATCGAGCGCAACGGCCACCGGCTGTTCTCGGCCGCTCTCCCGGGCGCCACCCCCGACAACGACGCCTGGATCGCGCGCAAGCTGCGCGTGGTGCACCGGTTCGGCCACAGCAGCCTCTACGTCCGGCAGGCGTCGATCGAGCGCGGCACCACCTTCGAGGCGGAGTTCGGCCTGGACCCGGCACGGTTCGCCGCGCACGGGGGCGCCGTCCCGGTCGTGGTGCGGTCGGTGGGCCCGATCGGGGCGGTCGCGGTCTCCGGGCTGCCGCAGCTGGCCGACCACGCGATGGTCGTGGCCGCGATCCGCGCCCACCTCGGCCGCTGACCGGCGTGACCGCCCCGGCCCCGGCCCTCGCCCCGGCGCGGAGGGCCGGACGCACCGGACCGCTCCGCGCGCCCCCGTCGGGCACCATGCACCCGTGGACGGGACGCCGGGACGGCTCCGCGACGACCGCGGCGGGCGGCCGGCGGCCACGACCCCGCACGAGCTGGCGGCCGTGGCCCAGCGGCTGTTCCTGGACCGCGGCTTCGAGGAGACCAGCGTCGACGACATCGCCGCCGCGGCGGGGATCAGCCGCCGCACCTTCTTCCGCTACTTCCCCACCAAGGCCGACGTCCTCTTCGTCGAGTCGGCCGCTGAGCTGCGGCGGCTGCGCGACCACCTCGCCGGGGGCAGCGACGGGGAGTCCTACGAGGCGGTGGTGCAGCGCTCGGTGGCCGCGGCCCTGCGCTTCCCGCCCGACGAGGCCACCTGGGCCCGGCACCGCGCGCAGCTGCTGCTCACCGTGCCGGCCCTGCAGGGGCACGCCATGACCCGCTACCGCGACTGGCGGGACGCCGCGGCGGCCTTCGTGAGCGCGCGCTACGGACAGCCGGCCGACGCGGTGTTCCCGCTCGCGGTCGGGCACGCGGTGCTGGCGGCCACCCTCACCGCCCACGAGCACTGGCTCGCCCACCCCGGGTCGGACCTGTTCGAGACCGTCGGCGAGGTCCTGGCGCTGCTGCTGCCCGAGGCCCCCGCGCCGGCTACCCGGCGAACGCCCGGCTGAGCGCCGGGGCGACGTCGCGGTGGGTGCGGATGCGGGCCACCCGGCCACGCCCGGCCCGGGCCAGCTCCCGGCCCAGCTGGAGGTCGTGCTCCCCCGAGACGTCGAGCAGCACGTCGAGCCGGGGCAGCCGGGCGGCCTCCGGCCGGGGGTCGGGGCCGGCGTTGTGGACGCAGTCGGACAGCAGCACCACGCGCGCGTCCCGGGCCGGCGCGCGGGAGAGCTCGCGGGCGGCCTGCTGCAGCGGGAAGGCCACGTTGGTCAGCCCCTTGGCCGGGACGGCGAGCAGCTGGTCGAGCAGGGCCAGCGGCTGCACCGGCTGCCCGAGGTGCAGCAGGACGGCGGCGTCGGACCAGAAGGCGAGGACGGCGAGGTCGTCGCGCACCAGCTCCGCGGCCAGCGCCGCCACGGTGGCGGCCGCGGTGCGGACCCGCTCGCCGCGCATCGACCCGGAGACGTCGACGGCGAGCACCACGGAGCGCCGGGTGCGGACCCGTTCGCGGACGACGACGTCCTCCTCCTCGGGCACCGGCCGTTCGGCGAGGACCTCGATGGTGCGGTCGAGGTCGATGTCGTCGGACCCGCCGCGGTAGGGGACGCTGGCCAGCTCGCCGGTGCCACGGCGCGAGAGCATGTCGTGCCGCGGTCGCGGCACCGCCAGGCGCGCGGCGATCTGCCGGGCCCGGGCGCGCACCTCGGGGTCCGGGCCGGGGCCGTCGGCGGGCAGGGTCACCACCGACGCCGGATCCTCGGTGGTGCCCGGCGCGCTGCCCCCGCGGGGGCCGGGCGCGTGCCGGCCGCGGCCGGGCAGCGCGGTGAGCACGGTGCCGCCCGCCCCGGCCGGGGACGGGGCGAACAGGGTCGGGTCCTCGGTGAGCTGCTTGGGCCTGCGCCGCAGCGGAGGCCGGGTCGTCGCGCGCGGCGGCCCGGGGCGGCGCAGCGGGGAGTCCGCCTCGACCGGCCTTCAACCGGGGGCGGCCGCGGCGGGAGCGAGCACGAAGTGGTCCTCCCAGATCTCGCGGAGGACCTGCTCGGGGGTGGTCTCGGCGGCCTCGTCGAGGTGGATGCGCCCGGACAGGGCCACCACCATGGCGTCGAGGACCGTGCCGGCGTACCGCTCGTCGGCCGCGGTGCCGATGCCGCGCAGCTGCGCGAGCTGGGCGGCGACCAGGACGGTGTCGATGGCGCCGCGGACGCTGCTGCCCTGACGCACGTCGGCGTGCGCCCGGGTCGCCCGGGTCACGGCCACGCCGTCGGCGACGAGGCGGCCGCGCAGCGCGCCGTCGGTGGCCGCGCGGCCGCGCAGCGCGCCATCGGCCCCGCAGGCCCGCAGTGCCACGATGTCGCGCTCGGCGGCCTCGTCCTGGTAGCCGATCGCCAGCCGGCAGAGCCGGTCGTGGACGCTCGTGGACAGCCGGGTGGTGCCGACGTTGTCGTAGGGGTTCATCGAGGCGATGACCCGGAACGTCGGCCGGGCCGTCACGCTGCCCACCCGGGGGATGGCGATGGAGCGGTCGGCGATCGCGGTGAGCAGCGTGTTGAGCGTGTCCTCCGGCGCCCGGTTGAACTCCTCGATGTAGAGGAACCCGCCCTCCTGCATGGCCTGCACCAGCGGCCCGGGCACGAAGTTGTCGCTGCTGTAGTCCTCGTGCAGGACGCGGGCCGGGTTGTGGTGGCCGACGATCTTCGCGGGGGTCAGATCGGCGTTGCCCTCGACGAACAGCAGCGGGATCCCCCACTCCGCGGTGATCGCCTTGAGCATGGTCGTCTTGCTGGTCCCCGGCGGGCCCTCGAGCACGATGTCGCGGCCGGCGGCGACGGCCGCGAGCACGAGGTCGAGCTCGGACTCGCGGCCGACGATCCGGGCGGCGACCCGGGCACGGACGGCGGTGATGTCGTCGGGCACGCGGCCCGGGTCGGTGCTCAGGACGGCTCCTCGCTTCCTCGCGCGCTCACTTCTGGGTGGAGCCGGCATCGACCGGCAGGGTCACGCCGGTGATGTAGCGCGCCTCGTCGGAGGCGAGGAACAGCACGGCGTTGCTGATGTCCCGCGGCTCGACCCACTGGATGGGCAGGGCGTTGAGGGCGGCGAACCGCTCCCCCACCTGGTCACGGGTCGGGTGGTCCAGGTCCGGGGCGAACAGCCGGTAGGTCGCCTCGTTCTGGATCATGTCGGTGTCCACGCTGGTCGGGTGGACGCTGTTGACCCGGATCATGTGCGGCGCCAGCTCCAGCGCCAGGGTCCGCATCAGTCCCACGACACCGTGCTTGGGGGCGACGTAGTGGGCGAAGTTGGGGAAGCCCATGAGGCCGGCGGTGGAGCTGGTCAGCACGATCGACCCGCCGCGACCGCCCTCGACCATGTGCGGCACGCAGGCCTTGGTGGTGTGCCACACCCCGGTCAGGTTGACGTCGATCATGTCCCGCCACATGGGCTCGTCCAACTCCCCGGTCGTGAAGCTGAAGATGCCCGCGTTGGCGCACACGATGTCCAGCCGGCCGAGCTCCGCGACGCCCCGGTCGACGGCGCTCTTGAGCGCGCTGTAGTCGCGGACGTCGGCCCGGGTGGCCACGATCCGGCGGTCCAGCGCCTCGACGGCCGCCACCGTCTCGGCCAGGTCGTCGGGGGTGGCCATCCCGTAGGGCACCGTGTCGATCTGCGCGCACAGGTCGACGGCGATGATGTCGGCGCCCTCCTCGGCCAGCCGGATCGCGTGACTGCGACCCTGCCCGCGGGCGGCGCCGGTGACGAACGCGACCTTGCCCTCGACCCGTCCCATGCCCGGGCTCCCTCCTCGACGACGTGTGACGTGCGCCACAGGTTATGGCACTGGGTGTCAGCTGAGGAAGCCCCGGCACCGGGGTCAGGGGGTGGGCGACCCGACCGGTCGGCGACGGCGGAGGGCGCGCGGGGCGTGCTCGGGCAGCACCCCCAGCCCGACGACGCGGGCGGGCACCCCCTGCAGCCGCGGGTACCGCTGCAGCAGCCGCAGCAGACGCGGAGCGGTGACGGCGACGTCGCCGGCCAGGACGCGGGCGAGCAGCCGCTGCTGGACCTGCCGCTGCCCGAACTGGGTCAGCACGGTCGGCAGCAGACGGCGCCACCGCACGCGGGCCAGCACCGCGGTCCCGGGGCCGCCGTCGCGCAGCGGGGCGGCGAGCAGCCGGGCCGCGGCGGCGGCGTCCTGGATGGCGAGGTTGATGCCGACCCCGCCGACCGGCGACATGGCGTGCGCGGCGTCGCCGATGACCAGCAGCCCGGGCAGGTGCCACCGGGTGAGCCGGTCCACGCGGACCGACAGGACGCTGACCTGGTCCCAGTCGCGCAGCGTCGCCACGGCGGCGGGCATGGCGGGCAGCAGCCCGGCGAGGTCGGCGCGGAAGGCGTCGACGCCGCGCTCCCGGAGCGCCGCGTAGCCGTCCTTGGGCACCAGGTAGGCGGTCTGCCAGTAGTCGCCCCGGTCGATGGTCACCAGCATGCGGCGGCGGCCGATCCGCCCCATCCCGCCGAACGTGGGCCCGCGGTCCCCGGGGAGCTTGGGCAGCCGGAACCACAGCACGTCCATCGGCGCGCCGAACTCCCGCAGCCGCAGGCCCGACTGCGCGCGCAGCCGGGAGTTGCGGCCATCGGCGACCACGGTGAGCGCCGCCCGGATCTCCCCCTCCGTGCCGTCGGAGGTCCGGTACCGCAGGCCGACGACCCGGCCGTCCTCGCGGAGCAGGCCGACCGCCTCGGTCTCCATCCGCAGGGTGAAGGTGTCGTGGCCGCGCGCCTGGTCGGCGAGGAAGTCGAGGAAGTCCCACTGCGGCACGAAGGTGAGGAAGGGGAACCGGCCCGGCAGCCGGGTGAAGTCGGCGACGGCGAAGGTGCCCGCGTCGGTGGTGACCCCGATCCGCGGGACCTCCTGGTGCGGCAGCGCCAGGAACTCCTCGGCCAGGCCCAGTTCGTCGAGCAGCCGCAGCGTCGAGGGGTGGACGGTGTCGCCGCGGAAGTCGCGCAGGAAGTCGGGGTGCTTCTCCAGGACGACGACGTCGAGGCCCTGCATCGCCAGGAGCAACCCGAGCACCATGCCGGCGGGCCCGCCCCCGGCGATGCAGCAGGTGGTCGTGTCCGCGCTCACCACGTCCTCCTCACCGGCTGCGGTAGAGCCGGGTGGTGACCGGCAGGAACACCGCGGCGAGCCCGGCGGCCACCGCGAGCGAGACGACGATCGCGGTGCCGTCCGGGGCGCCGGCCATCAGGGAGCGGGACGCGGTCGCGAGCACCGAGATCGGGTTGACCTCGACGAAGGCCTCCAGCGGCCCGGGCAGCGTCCGCGGGTCGACGAACACGTTGGAGAGGAACGTCAACGGGAAGATCCCCATGAAGCCGGCGTTCATGACCGCGTTCGGCGAGCGCATCAGCAGGCCGAGCACCGAGAACACCCACGACAGCCCGAACGAGAAGGCCACCACCAGCGCCAGGGCCGCCACCGCACCGCCGGCGCCGCCGTCGGGCCGGTACCCGAGCAGCAGCCCCACACCGATGATCACCGTGCCGGCCACCACGTAGCGGACGCTGTCCCCGAGCAGTGACCCCAGCAGCGGCGCCGGCCGCCAGATCGGCAGCGAGCGGAACCGGTCGACCACGCCCTTGGTGAGATCGGTGTTGAGGGTGACCCCCGAGTAGACGGTCGTGAACAGCACCGACATGACCAGCAGGCCCGGCAGCGTGTAGTCGAGGTACGCGCTGGTGGAGCCGGCGATCGCGCCGCCGAACAGGTAGGTGAACAGGAGCAGGAACATCACCGGTGTGACGGTGACGTCGAGCAACTGCTCGGGGACGTGCTTGACCTTGAGCATCCCGCGCCAGCCGAAGGTCAGCGCGGTCGACAGCCGCCCGGGCCGCGGAGGCCGCGCGGTCGAGGCGATGGCCCGGCGGACGGCGGCGGCGTCGGCGCCCGGGGCCGCGGTGGTGGCGGTCATGAGGCCTGCTCCTCCAGGGTCGGTGCGTCGGTGGCGCCGTCCTCGGCGGGGTGGCCGGTGAGGGCCAGGAACACCTCGTCGAGGCTGGGCTGGTCGAGGGAGAAGTCGGCGATGCCGACCCCGGCGCGGGCCAGCTCGGCCAGCCCGAGGGCGGCCTTCTCCGCGTCGGCGCAGGCCGCCGAGAGCGCGGTCGGGTCCGCCGCGGGGACCACGGCACCGACGGCGCGCTCGAGGACGCGGACGGCGTCGGGGCGCCGCTCGGGGTCGAGCAGCCGGACGTGCAGCGAACCGGTGCCGACCGACGCCTTGAGCTGGCCGGGCGTGCCCTCGGCGATGACCCGGCCGCGGTCGATGACGGCGATCCCGTCGGCGAGCTGGTCGGCCTCCTCGAGGTACTGGGTGCAGAGCAGGATCGTCGTCCCCTCGGCGACCAGGGCCCGGGCGATCTCCCACACCTGGTTGCGCGACCGCGGGTCCAGCCCGGTGGTCGGCTCGTCGAGGAACACCACCTGGGGGGTGACGACCAGGCTCGCGGCGATGTCGAGCCGCCGCCGCATGCCCCCGGAGTAGTGCTTCACCAGCCGGCCGGAGGCGTCGGCGATGCCGAAGGCCTCCAGCAGCTCGTCGGCACGGGCCCGCGCGGCCGCCCGGCGGTGCCCGAGCAGCCGGCCGAGCAGCACGAGGTTCTCCCGCCCGGTGAGCTCCTCGTCGACCGAGGCCAGCTGGCCGGTCAGGCTCACCAGCCCGCGGACGGCATCGGCCTCGGTGACCACGTCGTGCCCGAGCACCCGGGCGCGGCCGGCGTCGGGCGCGATCAGCGTGGCCAGCATGCGGATCGTGGTCGTCTTCCCCGCGCCGTTGGGGCCGAGGACCCCGTAGATGGCCCCCGCCGGGACGACCAGGTCCACGCCGGCCACGGCGCGGGTCTCGCCGAAGGACTTCGTGAGGCCGGTCGCCTCGATGGCGAGTGCGGTCCGTTCGGTCATCGCGCTCCCTAGATCGGGTCCGCCGCAGCGTCTCTCGTCCCTCTGACGCAATCTGCGCCGCGGAGTCATCGGCCGCCAGCGGATTTCCCGGCGGCGCCGCCGATGCTCGGGGTTCGAGCGCACTCGAGGTCAAGCCCGCCAGCGGTACTCCATCTCCGGGCGCCCGGTGCCGCCGTACCGGGGGGCGCGGTCGACGAGGCCGGTGTCGGCCAGGTACTCCAGGTACCGGCGGGCGGTGATGCGGGAGGCGCCGATGCGCGCGCCGGTCTCGGCGGCCGACAGCCCCTCCCCCGCCGTCCGGACGGCGGCGACGACGGCGTCGAGGGTCTCCCGGCCCATCCCCTTGGGCAGGGGGGCCGGCCGGGTCGGCCGGACCGCGTCGAGCACCCGGTCCACCTCGTCCTGCCCGGTGGCGTCCCCGCCGGCCCGCAGCCGCGCGCGGTACTCGGCGTAGGCGGTCAGCCGGTCGCGCAGCGCCGGGTAGGTGAACGGCTTGAGCAGGTAGCCGACGACGCCGTGCGCGGCCGCGGCCCGCACCGTGGTCAGCTCCCGCGCCGAGGTGACCGCGAGGACGTCGACGTCCCGGCCCGCGGCCCGGATGCGACGGCACAGCTCGATGCCGGTGGTGTCGGGCAGGTTCATGTCCAGCAGCACGAGGTCGACCGGGACGCGGGCGAGGGCGTCCAGGGCGAGGGTGCCGGTCCCCGCCACGGCCGCGGTCGCGAAGCCCGGCGTCCGGTCGACGTAGGTGCGGTGCGCCTCGGCCGCGACCGGCTCGTCCTCGACCACGAGGACCGCGATCACCGGAGCGCCCCGGCGGTCACCGGCAGGGGCAGCGACACCCGGAACTCCGCGCCGGGGCCGGGCCGCACCGACAGCGTCCCGCCGTGCCGGCGCACCGCCGCCGCGACCAGGGCCAGGCCCAGCCCGCGGCCCAGCGGGGTGCCGCCGGGGTCCTTGGTCGACCAGCCGCGCTCGAACAGGTGCGGCAGGTCCTCCTCGGCCACGCCGGGACCGGTGTCCTCGACCCGGATCTCCAGCCGGCCGTCGACGACCTCGAGCGCGGCCTGCACCTCCCGCGGCGGGTCGCCGGCGAGCGCGGCGTCGATCGCGTTGTCCAGCAGGTTGCCGACGATCGTCACCAGGTCACCGCCGGGGATCCCGGTGCTGCCCACCGACGTGGCCGGGTCGATCTCCAGCAGGACGCCGCGCTCGTGCGCGGTCGCCGTCTTGCCCAGCAGCAGCGCGGCCAGCACCGGCTCGCCGACGGCGGCGACCACCCGGTCGGTGAGCTCCTGGGCGGCGGCCAGCTCGGCGGTGGCGAACTCGATGGCCTCCTGGGGCCGGCCCAGCTCGACCAGCGAGACGGTGGTGTGCAGCCGGTTGGCGGCCTCGTGGGCCTGCGAGCGCAGCGACTCGGCGAAGGACCGGACGCTGTCGAGCTCGCCGGTGAGCGCCTGCAGCTCGGTGTGGTCCCGCAGCGTCACGACCGTCCCCGCGGAGCGGCCCTCCGTCCGGGGCGGGGCCTGGTTGACCACCAGGACCCGGCTGCCGGTCACGTGCACCTCGTCGACGGCGGTCCGCTGCCTGCCGAGGACCTCGGTGAGCCCCGGAGGGAGGCCGAGCTCCCCGACGTGCCGGCCGGTCGGGTCCCCGTCGAGGTCGAGCAGGCGGCGCGCCTCGTCGTTGACCAGCTGCACCCGCTGCTCGGCGTCCACCAGGAGCAGCCCCTCGCGGACGGCGTGCAGGACGGCGGAGTGGTACTCGACCATCCGCGCCAGCGCCGCCGGGGACAGGTCGTGGGTCTGCCGCCCCACCCGCCGGCTCAGCGCCCAGCTGCCGAGCGCCCCGACCGCCAGGGTGGCCGCGCCGGTGCCGAGGATCCCCGGCACCGCCGCGGCGAGGTCCCGCCCGATGGCGTCGACGGTGATCCCGGCCGACACCAGGGCCACGACGGTCCCGTCCCCGTCGAACACCGGGCCGGTCGCGCGCACCGACGGGCCCAGGGTGCCGGTGTAGGTCTCGGTGAAGGTCTCGCCGGCCAGGGCCGGGGCGACGGTGCCCCGGAACGGCCGGCCGATCTGCTCCGGGTCGGGGTGGGTCCAGCGGGTCCGGTCGGGGGCCAGGACGGTGATGAAGGACGTCCCGGTGTCGACCCGCACCTGCTCCACGTAGGGCTGCAGCACCGCGGTCGGGTCCGGGCCGGTGACGGCGTCGCGGACCAGCGGTGAGTCGGCGAGGCTCTCCACGATCGCCGTGGTCCGCTGCTCGGCGGCGTCCCGCACCGCCTGCCGGGCGTCGGTCCAGGCGACGGCGGTGGCGGCGAGCACCACCACGCCGACGACCAGCGCCTGGAGCAGCAGCAGCCGGCGGGCGAGGCTGGTGTCGCCCCGCCCCAGCCGGGCGACGAAGGCGGGCACGTGCACGCCGCAGAGTGTGCCCCGCCGGCCGGGTCGCGACGTCCCCCCGGTGAACGCAATGAACACATGGGTGACCGCGGTCACCTCGCGGGGGACTGTGACTGCCGTCGCCCTCCCCGGGCCGACCCCACCCACGGGGCACCTCGCCCCGGCCGACCTCGCAGGAGCAGTCGATGGCCTCAGGCACCGAGCAGGAGACCGCGCCCCGGGCGCGGCGGGACCGCACCCACTGGCTCTACCTCGCCGTGATCGGTGCGGTCGTCGCCGGCATCGCCGTCGGCTTCCTCTTCCCGGGCTTCGCCACCGACCTCAAGTGGCTGGGCACCGCCTTCGTGGGCCTGATCAAGATGCTGATCGGCCCGGTCATCTTCTGCACGATCGTGCTGGGCATCGGCTCGATCCGGCAGGCGGCGAAGGTCGGCCGGGTCGGCGGGCTGGCGCTGGGCTACTTCCTGCTCATGTCGACCGTCGCCCTGGCGATCGGCCTGGTGGTGGGCAACGTGCTGCACCCGGGGGACGGTCTGCAGCTGAGCGACGCGCTGCGCGGGCAGGGCTCGGAGCTGGCGGAGACCGCCCACGAGAGCGGCGGGACGACCGACTTCATCCTCGGGCTGATCCCGACGACGCTGCTCTCGGCGCTGACCGACGGCTCGGTCCTGCAGGCGCTGCTCGTCGCGCTGCTGGTGGGCTTCGCCATCCAGGCCATGGGCCGCTCCGGTGAGCCGCTGCTGCGCGGCATCGGGCACCTGCAGAAGCTGGTGTTCCGGATCCTCGCCATGGTCATGTGGGTCGCGCCCATCGGTGCCTTCGGGGCGATCGCGGCCGTCGTCGGCGAGACCGGGATCGACGCGCTGAAGAGCCTCGCCGTGATCATGCTGGGCTTCTACGCCACCTGCGCGGTGTTCGTGTTCGTCGTCCTGGGTCTCCTGCTGCGCCTGGTGGCGAAGGTCAACGTCTTCAGCCTGCTGCGCTACCTGGGCCGGGAGTTCCTGCTGATCGTCTCCACGTCCTCGTCGGAGACGGCGCTGCCGCGGCTGATCGCCAAGATGGAGCACGCCGGCGTGAGCCAGCCGGTGGCCGGGATCGTCGTGCCGACCGGTTACTCGTTCAACCTCGACGGCACCGCCATCTACCTCACGATGGCCTCGCTGTTCATCGCCGAGGCACTGGGCGACCCGCTGTCGCTCGGCGAGCAGGTCGGCCTGCTCGCGTTCATGATCATCGCCTCGAAGGGTGCGGCCGGGGTCACCGGCGCCGGCCTGGCCACCCTGGCCGGCGGCCTCTCGGCGCACCGGCCGGAGCTGCTCGACGGCGTCGGGCTGATCGTCGGGATCGACCGGTTCATGTCCGAGGCGCGCGCCGTCACCAACTTCGCCGGCAACGCGGTCGCCACGGTGCTGGTCGCGACCTGGACCAGGGAACTCGACCGGGAGCAGCTCTCCGCGGCGCTGTCCGGCCGGAGCCCGTTCGACGAGGCGCGGATGATCGACGACCACGACGTCGAGCCGGCGTCGGGCACGAACGCCGGACCGGGCCAGGACGACGCCGGGGCCCGGCAGCGCGAGGTGGCGGCGGCCTCCGTGCACTGACCGGCTCCGGACGACACAGAGCCCCCGGCCCGACCCGGCCGGGGGCTCTGTGTCGTCCGCGGTGGGTCGTGCGGCCGAGCGTGCCGATCGAGGACGTGCCGCCCGAGACCCATGCGGTGCTCCGGCGCCGGGCAACGGCAGCGCACCGGTCCCTCCAGGAGCACCCGCGCGTTGGGGTGATCGAGGAGGCGGCGTCCCCGACGGTCGACGAGGTCCTGGAGCGGGCCGGCGGTTCCGCGCCCTTCGAGGCGGCGGTGGCCGCGCTGCGGGAGAACCGTGACCACCGTCGACGCCGGCGTCGCGATGGCCGCGCTCGTCGACGACGCGGAGGACGGCGACCCGGCCCGAGCACGCCTGCGGGGACGGACTCTGACCGGTCTGCGCTGCCGGATCGACCTCGTCGGCGCTCCGGGCGGCGCCGGGTAGCCCGGGACGGCCTCCTGACCGCCACGGATCCGGCCCGGTGCGAGAGTGACGGCATGCACCTGGTCCTGGAGTACACGCTGGCCGAGGACTACCTGGAGCGGAGGGCGGCGCTGCGCGACCAGCACCTGGCGCTCGCCCGGGCCGCGCACGAGCGCGGTGAGCTGCTGCTGGCCGGCGCGCTGCCCGACCCGTACGACCGGGCGCTGCTGGTGTGGACGGCGCCCCGCGAGGTCGTCGAGCGCTTCGCCGAGTCCGATCCCTACGTCGTCAACGGCCTGGTGACCGGGTGGACCGTCCGCCCCTGGAACGTGGTCGTCGGCGGATAGGACCGCCGCTCGTGCGGTGGCCCACCCGCTCCTGCGGTCGTGCAGGACCGCAGGATCGGGCAGGACACCGCACGAGTGGGGCGCGGCTCAGCGGCCGAGCACGCTCCGGAGAGCGCCCGACAGCCACTCCCGCGCCTGCTCGGCCGAGGACGGCGCGGCGAGCGAGCGGGCCGCCACGTAGAGGTCGGGACGCACCAGCAGCACGCCGCCGTCCTCGATCTCGCGCAGCTGCGCCCAGGTGCCGTACGGGTCCTCGACCGGCTGGCCGGGGCCGATGGACACCGGGGTGAGGGTCAGGCCCAGCTCGGGTCCGAGCTCGGCGGCGGCGGCCAGCCACGCCTCGCCGCCGATCCCGGTGACCACGGCGAAGCGGCCGTGCCCGACCAGGTCCAGGGTCGACGTCCGCCGCCCGCCGACGGTCACCCAGGTGTGCGGGGTCTTCGCGCCGGGCCAGGTGGTCGCCTGGGCGTAGAGCACCGGGTCGCGGCGGTACTCGGGCATCGGCGTCCCGTCGGGGACGACCGCCGAGGAGGCGTACCGCTGGTTGTGCTCGACCCCGTGGGCGTCGAACTCGTAGGCCTTGTAGGCGATGGCCTCGCGCAGCGCGGTGCGGATCTTCTCGCCCTCCGGGCCGGGCGCCCTCCACTTCGCCAGCTGCTCCTGCAGGTGGTCGGCCTCGGTGTGCTCCAGGTCGAGGGCGCTGAGGATCTTCCCGGTGTCGGCGATGCTCTGGTTGGCCCGCTCGACGATCTGCCGGGCGATCGGCGCGCGCTCGGCGTCGTAGCTCTCCAGCAGCGAGGGGGCCGCGGTGCCCGCGACGACGTGCGCGACCTTCCAGGCCAGGTTGTAGCTGTCCTGGATCGAGGTGTTCGACCCCAGCCCGTTGGTCGGCGGGTGCCGGTGGATCGCGTCACCGGCGCAGAACACCCGGCCCCGGGCGATCGTCGTCGCGAAGTGGTGGTTGACCGTCCACGGCGAGCGCGACTTCACGTGCATCTCGAAGTCGTCGGTGCCCACCAGCGCGACCGCCAGCTCCCGGACGACCTCGTCGCTGAGGTCCGGCGGGCCGCCGGCCACCTCGTAGCCCCACATGAGCATCCACTCGTCCCAGGGCTTGATCATGCGGAGGACGCCGAGGCCGACTCCCTCCTTCTCCGCGCCGGGCTGGAGCATCCAGTAGAGGACCGAGGGGCGGTGGGCGACGAAGCGGGACAGGTCGGCCTCGAAGACGATGCTCAGCGCGCCGGCGACCGCGCCGGGGCCCTCGTAGGGCAGGTCGAGGTCGGCGGCGACCTTGCTGCGGGCGCCGTCGGCGCCGATCAGGTACTTCGAGCGGATCGTGTACTCGGCGCCGGACAGCCGGTCCCGCACGGTCGTGGTGACGCCGTCGTCGTCCTGCTCGTGGGAGACGTACTCGGTGTCGAAGCGGATCCGCGCGCCGCGCTCCTGGGCGGCCTGGACCAGGATCGGCTCGGTGATCGTCTGCGGGGCGTCGAGCATCGTCGTCGGGCTGGCCAGCTCGTAGTCGGCGTGCCGCACCGTGTCGGTGCCCCACGACGGGATCCGGCCCAGCTCGTCACCGGCGAGGCTGGTGCAGAAGGTGGTGTTGCCCATGTACTCCCAGGGCGTCGCCTCGCGCATCAGGCGCTCCTCGACGCCCATGTCGCGCATCGCCTCCATCGTGCGCTGGTTGGTGATGTGCGCACGCGGGGTGTCGGAGAGCCGGCCGTACTTGGTCACCAGCAGCGTGGACGTGCCGTAGGTCGCCAGGAACAGCGCGGCCGAGGCCCCGGCCGGCCCGGAACCGACGACGAGGACGTCGACCGCGACGGCCGCTCCTCCCTCGGCGGTGGTCGTCGTCGCGGGAGAGCTCATCGAGGTCCTCTCGTCAGGGGGGTCGGGACGCGGACACCTGTCCGCACCGCAGCCGATCCCATCGCCGGACCGGCCGTGTGTCAACCGTCACGCGGGGTGGCAGCCGGGGAGCGGCCGGCCCTCCCGGAGGGTCCCGGCATGTGACGTGGGACATACTCGGGGTAGACGCAGCCCGCCGTCGCCGGTGACGGGTGGGTCGCCGGCGGGAGGTGGACGTGTCGAGCTCCGCCGTCCGGCCGCCGCGTACCCGTCCGCTGCCCGCCGGGCCGCCCGACTGAGCCCGCGCGCCCGCACACGACTGCGTCCCCTCGGTCCACCGTCGAACCCGGAGGAGAGCCCCGCCCGTGAGCACCATGCGCTTCGGCCTGTTCATGCCGCCGTTCAACAGCCCACCGACCCAGAACCCGACCACCTCGCTGCAGCGCGACATCGAGACGATCCAGCTGCTCGACCAGCTCGGCTACGACGAGGTCTGGGTCGGTGAGCACCACTCGGCGGCGACGGAGATCATCGCCGACCCGCTGACCTTCCTCGCCCACGTCGGGCCCCTCACCCGGCACATCAAGCTGGGCACGGGCGTGGTCTCCCTGCCGTACCACAACCCGCTGTGGGTGGCCGACCGCGCGATCCTCGTCGACCACCTGCTCCGCGGCCGCCTGATGGTCGGCGTCGGGCCCGGCTCCCTGCCCACGGACGCCGCGATGATCGGCCTCGAGCCCGCCCAGCTGCGCCCGGCGCTGCACGAGGACCTCGACGTGCTCATCCGGCTGCTCACCACCGACGAGCCGGTGTCGGTGAAGACCGACCGCTACGAGCTGGTCGAGGCCCGCTGCCAGCTGGCGCCCTACCAGTACCCGTGCTTCGAGATGGCCGTCGCGGCCACCGCCTCCCCCACCGGCCCGCGCCTGGCCGGCAAGTACGGCCTGGGCATGCTCTCGGTCGGCGCGACCACCAAGGAGGGCTTCGACGTCCTCGGCCACCACTGGACCGTGCTGGAGGCCGAGGCGGCCGCGGCCGGGCGGACGGCGGACCGGTCACGGTGGCGGCTGATGGGGCCCATGCACATCGCCGAGACGCGCGAGCAGGCCGTCGAGGACATCCGGTACGGCTTCGACGCGTTCGTCGACTACACGCAGAAGACCCTGGCGCTGCCCCCGGTGCGGATCCCCGGCGACACCTTCGACGAGCGGCTGGCCTGGCTCGACGACAGCGGGTGGGGGGTCATCGGCACGCCCGACGACGCGATCGCCCAGATCCAGCGGCTGGTCGACCAGTCCGACGGCGGCTTCGGCTGCTACATCCTGCTGCAGCACGACTGGGCCAACTGGCAGGCGACCCAGCGCAGCTTCGAGCTGTTCGCCCGCCACGTCATCCCGGCCTTCCAGCCCTCCCAGAGGCGGCTGCTGGCCGCGGAGTCCTGGGCGCGCAGCAAGCACGCCGAGCTCGACGCGAAGAACGGCGCGGCGATCCAGGCCGCGTCCGACCGCTACGCGCAGGAGAAGGCGGCCGCCGGCCAGTCCTGACCGTCCCGGGGGGGGGGCCGGGCGCGCCCGCGGGCCCCCCCCCCCCCCCCCCCCGCCGGCGCCCGCAGAGCGGGCCCGGCCC
>NZ_JBJGYV010000023.1:0-70681 GCF_054050175.1 Geodermatophilus sp. SYSU D00697 | reverse complement strand
CGGCCCGCCCGGCGGCGGTCTCCCCGGTGCGGTGGTGGTGGAGGCCCAGCGCCGGCGGGCGGGCGGGGCGCGCCGCCCCCCCCCCCCCCAACCGCCGGGATCGACCCGAGGAGGACGCGGTGACCGCGGTCCTGCCCACCCGCCCCAGCGCCGCCGAGCGGCGCGCCGCCCCGAGCCTGACCGCCGCGGTCCGCGACCTGGACAGCCGACGGGCCCGCTCCCGCCAGCGGATGATCGGCGCCTCCGAGCTGGGCGAGTGCCGCCGCCGGGCGGCCTACCGGATCGCCCGCCGCCGTCCGACCAACACCCGCACCGGACTGCAGGCCTTCATCGGCACCGAACTGCACCGCGGGGTGCTGCGCGCGCTGCGCCGCCAGTACGGCGGGCTGACCGAGGTCCGCCTCCAGGGCGAGCAGGTCAAGGGCCGCTGCGACTGGTGGCACGCCCCGGTCGTCGAGGACCTCAAGACGACGTCCCGGTTCGGGTTCGAGCGGATCCTCACCCGTGGGGCCCCCGTGCGGCACTGGTTCCAGGTCGCCGTCTACGCGTGGCTGCTGCGGACCGGGCAGACCGCCGACCGCCGGCTGCCGGCCGGCACCGGGCAGGACGTGGACGGGCTGCGCATCCGCTACCTGTCGCGCGACTCCGGTGAGGACGTCGTCTTCGAGGCCGACCACGACCCGTCGCTGACCGCCGAGGCGATCATGTGGCTCACCGACGTCTACGCCACCGTCGAGGCCGACGGGGCCGACGCCGTGCCCCGCGACGGGTTCGGGCCCGGAGTGGACGCCATGTGCGACTGGTGTCCGTTCCTGGACCTGTGCTGGGGCCCGCCGGTGGACCCGGCGACCGAGGGTGAGGTCTCCCGCCAGTCCCGGCTGACGGTCACCGACGAGGACTACGTCGAGGCCGTGCGGGACTACGACTCCTGGCGGACGGCCGAGAACGAGGCCAGGCGCCACAAGGAGTACGCGCGGGAGCGGCTGCGGGGCCGGTCCGGGCCGGCGGGCGACCTGCACTGCGAGTGGTCCGGTGGTGGCCTGCGCACGCAGGTGGACAAGGACGCCGCGGTCGAGCGGCTGGTCGAGCTCGGTGAGGTCGTGCCCACCCGGAGGACCCGCAACGCGCAGTCGATCCGGGTGACGAAGAACGTGGTGCCCCGGGACTGACCCCGCGGCCGTGCCCGGTCGTGCCGCCGCCGCGGAGCCCCCGCTCCACGACGGCGGCCTTGCCGTCACGTCGAACTGGTGTTCGAATCGGAGCGCCGACCCCCACTTCCAGGAGGCTTGCGATGGCGACCGTCTCCCCATCCGCCGCCCACCCGTTCCGCCGCGCCCCCGGCGAGGTCGCCTGGCGCTGCGCGTGCGGGATGAGCCGGAACGCCGCCGTGCACCGGAACGCGGCGACCCCGACCCCGCCGGCGCGGGTGGCCGCGGTGACCCCGGACCCGCCGGCCCCGCCGGCGCGGGTGGCCACGGTGACCCCGGCCCCGCCGGCGCGGGTGGCCGCGGTGACCCCGGACCCGCCGGCTCGGCCGGCGCGGGTGGCCGCGGTGACCGTGCCGACGTCCCACCTGCCCGCCGGCGAACCGGTCCTGACCACCGAGGTCCTCGGCACCGACTTCGGCCTCCCGCTGGTGCGGCCGGCCAAGGCCAGGGGAGGCGGCCGGGTCCGCGTCGTGCGCTCGCACTGCAGGGCGCACGGGGGAGTGGTCGTGTGGTTCACCGACGGGACCAAGACCCCGCCGCTCCACGGGCGCACGGTGTGGGTGGTCGCGGAGCCGGACGCGGACGCCCACGAGCCCGCGCGGGTGCCGGCGTGACCCTGGTGCACCAGCAGCACCCCCGGCTCCGGGCCTGCACCGGGGTCCACCCCGGCGGCGGCGCCCTGCTCGGGAGCCCGGTCGTCGTCGGTGGGTGGAGCGGTACGGCGATGGCCGTCCTCGCCCGCCGCTGACCAGTTCCCGGGACGACGTCCCCGCGGACTCCCGGCGCGGAGTCCTGGCAGGGTGGCGGGTGGTGACCGGTGCGCGGGCGGGGTCCGCGCCCGCGTGACCCCGCCGCGCCCGAGCCCGGCGGACCCGGCAGGGAGATGGGAGCAGCGTGGCCAGCGACCTCGCGAGGGAACTCGTCGCCATGATGGCCGAGCAGGAGGAGCTGCTGGAGCGGACGGGCGCCGGTTCTCCCGGTCCGCTCCCGCCCGAGGTCCGCCGACAGCACCGCGAGGTCTTCGTCCGCCACGCGGACCGCCTGCTGGACCTGCTCTCCGGGGGCTCGTGGCCGACCGCCTCGCGCGTGGGCGAACCGGCCGCGCACGCCGCCTGGCTCATCGCCCAGCACGCCGACACGCACGTCCACCTGCAGCGGCTCGCGGTGCGGTTGCTGCGCCGGGCGGTGGAGGTCGGGGAGGCGAGCAGGCGGGACCTCGCCTTCCTCGAGGACCGGCTGGCCGTCAACGAGGGCCGGCTCCAGGTCTACGGGACCCAGATCGCCGACGTCGTGGACGGCGAGCCCGTCCCGTGGCCGTGCGTCGAGCCGGAGCGCCTCGACGAGCGGCGCGCCCAGGTCGGCATCGAGCCGTTCGCGGTCAACGCCGCCCGGTTCCGGCCACCTCCCGCGAGCGCCGACGGCTGACCGGGTGTGGCCGGGAGCACCGTCCCGCCCCGGGGTCCGCCGGGGGCTCAGCCGGCGAGGCCGTCGAGGCCGTCGAGGACGTCGACGATCCCCGCGGGGTGGATCTGGAACCGCAGGTGGCTGCTGGCCAGTGAGTGCACGTCGAAGGGCCGGTCGGGGAGGAGCGCGTCCGCCTCGGCGATGAAGCGGTCCTGGAGGGCGAGGGGCAGGGCGCGGTCCTCGGTCAGGCGCACGTAGCTGCGGGGGATCGAGCCCCACGTGGCCGGATCGGCACGCGTGGCGACCTCGTCCACGACCAGCGCCTCGTCGGGCTCCTGCAGGTGCAGGTAGGCGAGCAGCTCCTGCCTCGTGCCGTCGGCCAGCAGCGCGGCCTGGAGGAGGTCGAGGTGGCCGGGGTCGGACGTGCGCCAGTTCAGCCGGATCGCGCCGATCGCACCCGGGTCGCCGACGGCGAGGACGCCGGCGCCGGTCAGGAGGCTGGTCGCGTTCTCCGGACCGGCGGAGTACTCGCTCACCGTCGCCGAGACCGGGCACCACGCGGAGACGTAGACCAGGCGGTCGACCAGCTCGGGCACCGCGTTCCCCACCGCCGTCACGGCGAGGCCGCCGCGGCTGGCACCGACGAGGACGACGGGGCCGTGCTCCCGCGCGCGCCGCACGACCTCGACGACGGCCGCGACGTCCTGGGCGGTGCTGATGCCGGACATCCCGCTGGGCGCGCGGGCGAGCACGTCGAGGTCCTGGGCGCCGAGGTAGCCGGCCGGGATGGTCGCGCCGAACCCGTGACCGGGCAGGTCGACGGCGACCGCGCGGTGCCCGCGCAGGGCCAGCTCGCGGGCGGTCGGCCCCCACACCGCGGCGTTGCAGAAGGCGCCGTGGACGAGGACGAACGTGGTCGGGCTCATCCCTCTGCGGGATCGGCCTCGTCCGCGAACTCCCGGAACGCCGCGAAGGCACGCGGGCCGTACACGGTGCCCGGTCCGCCGTTCATCGCGATGGCCACGCCCAACGCCTCGGCGACCTCGGACTCGGTCGCGCCGGTGCGCACGGCTCCGCGCGCGTGGGACGCGATGCAGCCGTCGCACTCCTTGCTGACCGCGATGGCCAGCGCGATCAGCTCCTTGGTCTTCTGGTCGAGTGCACCCGCGGCGTAGGCGGCGGCGTGCATCTGGCGGTACCCGTCGTAGACCTCGGAGATGGCGCGGCGCAGCGCGCGGGCCGGTTCGCGGAGCTCCTGCTGGACGGCGTGGCCGTGACCCATGACGGAATGGTGTCAGGTGCCGTGCCGGGGGGCGCGGCGGCGGGGGGCGGCCGGCGACGGCACGGGGCGGAGGGCCGGTGGGAGCCGGTCGCGGACCGAGACCCGGGCCGGCGGTTCCCCGTCGAGGGCATCAGGTCGGCTGCTGCTGGTGGTGCGGGCTGTCGGGGTTCAGCAGCGAGTGCTTGCGGCCGTAGGCGAAGTAGAGGACGAGCCCGATGAGCAACCAGACCCCGAAGCGCAGCCAGGTCTCCCAGTGCAGCTGCAGGATCAGGAACAGCGACGCGAGGACCCCGAACGCGGGGACGACGGGCATGAGCGGCACGCGGAAGGAGCGGGGGGTGTCGGGCCGGGTGTAGCGGAACAGGATGACGGCGACACACACGACGACGAACGCGGAGAGGATGCCGATGTTCGTCAGGTCCGCGACGGCGCGGATCGGGAAGACCCCGGCGAGCACCGCGGCGGCCACGCCGGCGATCCACGTCACGCGCTGCGGGGTGCCCCCACGGTCGACCTTGGCGAACCACGGGGGGAGCAGCCCGTCGCGGCTCATCGAGAACCACACCCGGGTGACGCCGAGCAGGAACGTCAGCATCACGGTCAGGATGGACAGCACGGCGAAGACCGAGATGATCGAGGCGATCACCGGCAGGCCGGCGCTGGTGAAGGCCGAGGCGAAACCGGCGGTCGGGTCGATGTCCTGGTAGCTCTGCATCCCCGTGAGCACCAGCGTGGCGGCCACGTAGAGCGTCATCGCGATGACGAGCGAGAGCACGATCGCCTTGGGCATGTGCTGCTTGCCGTCCCGGGCCTCCTCGGCGGCGGTGCTCATGGCGTCGTAGCCGAAGACGGCGAAGAAGACGGTGGCCGCGCCGGTGAGCACCGGGCCGAAGCCGGCGGGCATGAAGGGGTCGTAGTTCGCCGTGTCGATGTAGAACACGCCGAGCCCGATGATGAACAGGATCAGCAGGATCTTGATGGCCACGGCCACGAGCTCGAACCGGCCGAACGTCTGGGTGCCGCGGCTGAGGATGAAGGTGACGAGCAGGCAGATCAGGATGGCCGGGACGTTGACGGCGCCGCCCTCCTCAGCGGACGCGGTGACCGACGCCGGGAGGGTGACCCCGAAGCCCTCGAGGAACGCCTCGAGGTAACCGGAGATGCCGATGGCCACGACCGCCACGATGGCGATGTACTCCAGCAGCAGGTCCCAGCCGATGAACCACGCGATGAACTCGCCGAGGGCGACGTACCCGTAGGTGTAGGCCGAGCCGGCCCGCGGGATCATGCCGGCGAACTCGGCGTAGGACAGCGCCGCGGCCGCCGAGGCGAGCCCGGCGATGAGGAAGGCGATCACCACGGCCGGCCCGACGCCGGGGTTGTCCGCGTCGCCGTGAGCCACCAGCCCGGCGAGGGAGAAGATCCCGACGCCGATGATGCCGCCCACACCGATCGCGGTCAGCTGCCAGAGCCCGAGGCTCTTGGTGAGGGCGCCGGCCCCGCTCTCCCGCTCGATCTCCTCCATCGTGTCGACGGGCATGCGCCGCCAGATGGACTGCCCTGTCCGAGTGCTCATGAGTCCCTCTCCGACTGGTCGGGCCCGGGGCGCGAGACCTCGGCGAGCGTCCGGCGAGGTCGGCACCGCTGCTCGCACGGACGGGCGGGGATCCTCGAGGCCCGGGTCTGCCCTCCTGTCCTGCGAACCGGGGGAGCGGCGTCGACCGCGGCCCCACGGTGGCGTGCGGCCGCGCCACCGTGGGGCCGCGCTGGTCGGTCCTCGGCACTCGGGACCGCCCTGTCGGGACGCCGGCGGTGGCAGGTCGACGCGAGCTCATTGGAGCAGGTGCGGTCCGGGACTGCCCAGTCCTCGGGCGGTCTCCTCCGCCGCTCCGCGGCCGGCTGCGGACGAGGCCTGCCCGGCGGTCCCCCGTGCCAGGGTGGACGGCATGACCGTGGAACGGCAGGTCCCACTGCGGTTCGAGGAGTCGGCGCGGACGGCCGGCACCCACAGCAACCTCTCGGCCGTCCGCAGCGATGGCGCCGTCCTCTGGGTCGCCGGCGACGAGACCGCCACGATCGAGCGTCTGATCGCCGATCCCCCGGACGGGCCGCACCGCTACGCGCAGCACACCAGTGTCCGGCTCGCCGACCTGGTGCCGCTGCCGGTCGCCGACGAGGCGGGGGCAGAGGGGGAAGCCGACATCGAGGGTCTGGCCCGGCACGGTCGGTTCCTGTGGGCCGTCGGGTCGCACAGCCTGCGCCGCAGGCAGATCAAGGCCAAGCACGGCGGCGAGCAGGCCCTGCGCCGGCTCGCCGAGGTCACCGGCCAGCCCAACCGGCAGATCCTGCTCCGGTTGCCGATCGACGTCGTGGACGGCCTGCCGACCGTCGTGCCGGAGCTGGAGGAGGGCGGCGTCCGGCACCGCGCCGCGGCCTTCGGTCTGCACGGCACCGACCTGCGGGAGGTCCTGGCCGGAGACGAGCACCTGGGCCCGTTCCTGCCCCTGCCGGGCAAGGACAACGGGCTGGACGTCGAGGGCATCGCCGTGTCCGGGCCGCGGGTGTACCTGGGCCTGCGCGGTCCGGTGTTGCGGGGCTGGGCCGTGGTGCTGGAGTTGCGCCCCGAGGTCGACCCGGATGCGCCGGAGCGGCTGCGGCTGGCGACCTTCGGTGACGGGCGCCCGTACCGCAAGCACGTCCTGCGCCTCGGCGGCCTCGGGGTCCGGGACCTCTGTCCGCACGGGGACGACCTGCTCGTGCTGGCCGGGCCGACGATGGACCTCGACGGGCCGGTGCACGTCTCCCGCTGGCACGGGGCACTCCAGGCGGACACCCCGCAGGTGGTCCGTGGCGACCTGCTCACCCGAGAGCTCGACCTGCCCTCCGGCGAGGGGTGCGACCACGCCGAGGGCATCGGGCTGTTCGGGGAGGCCGACAGCCCGCGCCTGCTCGTGGTCTACGACAGTCCGTCGCCGGGCCGGCTGACCGACGACGGGGCCGTCCTCGCCGACGTGCTGCGGTTGCCGGACGCCGGGGACGCGGAGGGCCGCGGCCGTCCGTCGCCGGGCGTGCACCTCCGGGAGGTCACCGACGACAACCGCGAGGCGGTCCGCGCATTGCGCGTCCGGGGGCGCCAGGAGCGGTTCGTCGCCTCGGTGTCCCGCTCGCTCCGCGACGCCGCGAACACGCCCAAGGCCAATCCGTGGTACCGGGCGGTGTACTGCGGGGACGAGCCGGTCGGCTTCGTGATGCTCTCCTGGAAGCCGCGCAAGGGCCCGTACCGGGGGCGGCACTTCCTGTGGCGCCTGCTCATCGACAAGCGGTACCAGGGGCGCGGGATCGGCCGGTCGGTGCTGACGCAGGTCGTCGACCTGGTGCGGGCCGATGGTGGCACCGAGCTGCTGACCAGCTACGAGCCCGGCAAGGGAGGACCGGGGCCCTTCTACGAGGGACTCGGCTTCCGGTCAACCGGGGAGGTCGACGACGGGGAGATCGTCCTGCGGCTCCTCCTGCCCCCCGGTGGGGGTCCCCCTTCCCGCGGCCAGGGATGACCACGCGGAGCGGCGCCACTCGACGCGCCGCGCGGCTACCTGGGGCGCGAGGGCGACGAGGACCCGGTCGGCCTCGGCGTCGACGTCGTCGGTGCGGGCCAGGTCGCGCAGCGGCGTGACCTCGAGCACCGCCTCGTCCTCGCCGACCCCGCGGTGGGGACGACGACCAGCACGGCGGGTCGGCGCGGCTGGTGCGGGCGCTGCCGCGGGTCCTGGTCGTCCCGCGTACCTGCCAGCTGGGCCCCGCAGTCGAGCTCACGGTGGCCGAGATCGAGCGCGAGGAGCCGAGGACCCCGCGCGCCCGTGGACGGTCGCCGCGCTGGCGGAGGAGGTCGGCGTCTCCCGCGCCACCCTCGCCCGCCGGTCTCCCGACCTGGTCGGCGAGCCGCCCATGGCCTACCTCACCGGCTGGCGCCTGTGCCTGGCCGCGGACCTGCTCGCCGGCACCGACGCCACCGTGGAGGCCGTGGCCCGGCAGGTCGGCTACGGGAGCGGCTTCGGGCTGAGCGTCGCGTTCACGCGCGTGTACGGCACCCGACCGAGCACCTTCCGGACGCCGACCCCGGCCTGAGCCGCCCGGCCAGGGTGGTGGCCCGTGGCAGGCTCCCGTCAGTGCTGCATCGGGTGGTCCCGCAGGAACCCGGTGACGATCCGGACCAGGTCCTCCGGGCGTTCGATGTGCAGCCCGTGGCTCGAGCCCGGGCCGGTGACGAGCTCGAAGCGCGCGCCGGGGATCGCCTCGGCGACGGCCCTCGACTGCCAGGGCGGGGTCAGCAGGTCCTGCTCACCGACGACCACGAGGGTGGGTGCGGTGACACCGCCCAGCCGGTCGAGGGTGTCGTGCGCGAGGTCGGCGTCCCACTGCTCGGTCGTCACCTGCATCTGCTCCTCGTTCTGCGGGAACGCGGGCAGCATCGGCGCGAGCATCTCCTGGAAGTCCGGGTGGTCGAGCAGCTGGGGCGAGAAGGCCAGGCCGGCGGTGGCCAGCGCCGCGTCCATGTCGCGGACCGCGTAGGGCAGCCGGAGCGCGGAGAGGACGGATCGCTGGAAGCCGTCGCAGCGGCCCCAGGTGGCGTACATGATCGCGCTGGCCACCTGCTCCGGGTGGGCGAGCGCGAGTTCCTGCACGACGGCGGACCCGAGCGACCACCCCATGACGTGCGCCCGCGGCACGTCGAGCGCGTGCAGCAGGGCCGAGACGTCCTCGGCCATGGAGGCGACGCTGATCGCGCCCTCGCCGCGCTCACTCCCGCCGAGGCCGCGGTTGTCGAAGGCGATCACCCGGTACTGCTCGGCCAACCGCGGGATGACCTCCCCCCAGAGCGGGATCGACCCCGACGTCCCCATGACCAGCAGCAGCGGGTCACCCTCGCCGCTGATCTCGTAGTTGAGCGTCACTCCGGTCCGACAGGCCGTCTGTGGCATGGTGCCTTCCCTCCAGGGTCGGGTGAGCGGGACCGGCCTCAGCGGTAGACCAGGGAACCGTCGTCGAGGTCGACCTTCGGCAGGAGTTCCTGCTCCTCCTCGTGCTCGATCATGTGCGTCCACGGCTCGCGATCGCCCTGCTTGAACAGGACGTGCTGCGAGCGCATGACGTACCCGGCGTTGAAGTTCTCCGGGTCCGACCACGGGCGCAGCCGCATGTCGGCGTCCTCCGGCCGGAGGGTCGGGACGACCATGGTGGCGCCCCTCGCCTCCATGGTGTCGAACAGCCGGCAGACCAGGTCGCTGACCAGGTCCGCGCGCAGCGTCCAGCTGTGCCGGAAGTAGCCGAACGTGTAGGCCATGTTCGGGATGCCGCTGATCATGATGCCGCGCCAGGTGACCCGCTCCGGGAACTCCACCGGCTCGCCGTCCACGGTGAACGCGACGTCGCCGAAGGCCGAGAGGTTGAACCCCGTCGCGGTGACGACGATGTCGGCATCGATCTCCTCCCCGGAGCTGACCCGGATGCCCTTCTCGGTGAACCGGTCGATGGTGTCGGTGACGATCGACGCCTTCCCCTCGCGGAGCGCCGCGAACAGGTCGCCGTCCGGGACGATCGCGATGCGCTGCTGCCAGGGCCGGTACCGGGGGGTGAAGTGCTTCTCGATGTCGAAGCCCTCGGGGAGGAGCGGACGCATGGACTCGATGAGGAACGTGTGCAGCTCGTCCGGGGCCTCGAGCGAGGTCCGTGCCAGCCACTGGTACTGGGAGATGTACTGGCGGCGGAGGATCTCGTGCGTCCACTCCTCCGGGATGTCCAGGGCGCGCAGCGTCACGGCGAGCTCGTGCGTGACCGGTGGGGCGTAGTAGTAGGAGGGGGAGCGCTGCAGCATGGTCACGTGCTGCGCCTTCTGCGCGATCGCCGGGATGAGGGTCGACGCGGTGGAGCCCGAGCCGATGACGACGACGCGCTTGCCGGTGTAGTCGAGGTCCTCCGGCCACGCCTGCGGGTGCACGACGACGCCGGTGAAGTCCTCCATGCCCTCCCACCGCGGCTGGTAGGGGTCGGCGTGGTTGTAGTAGCCCTGGCACATCCAGAGGAACTGCGTCGTGAACCGGATCCGCTCGCCGGTGTCGCCCCGGGTCACCTCCACGGTCCACCGGCGGTCCTCGGTGGACCAGGTGGCCGCGGTGACCCGGTGCCGGTAGCGGATGTACGGGGCCAGGTCGTTCTCGTCGATGACCTCGTCGAGGTAGTCGAGGATCTCCTCACCCGCCGCGATCGAGGGCCCGCGCCAGGGCTTGAACCGGTAGCCGTAGGTGAACAGGTCGCTGTCGGAACGGACGCCGGGGTACCGGTGGGTCCACCACGTGCCGCCCCGGGCCTCCTGCGCGTCGAGGACGACGAGGGACCGGTCCGGGAAGCGTTCCCGCAGGTGGTAGGCGGCGTCGATCCCCGACACGCCGGCGCCGACGACGAGGACGTCGACGTGCTCCACGGCGGTCGGGTCGCTGCCGGGTTCGGCGGTCGTGGCCGGCTCGGTCGTCGTCATGGGGAGGCCTCCGCTCGTGTGTGACCCAGGTCACCGACCCTAGTCGGGTCGCCCCGTGCGGAGGGTGCGCCGGCCCCCTGCCCGGTCACCGGGCGGCGCGCTCCCGGGTGGCCCCGGTGGCCGGGTCGGCGTGCAGGTCGATCCGCGAGGTCTCCGGCGCCAGCAGGACGCAGACCGCGGTGAGGACGAGCACCCCCACCACGTAGAGGGAGACGGCGACCGAGGTGTCGAAGCGGTCGATCAGGGCCACCGAGATGATCGGCGCCAGCGCGCCGCCCAGGATCCCCGCCAGCTGGTAGCCCATGGAGGCGCCGGTGTAGCGCACCCGCGTGGGGAACAGCTCGGCGATGAACGAGGCCTGCGGACCGTACATCGCGGCGTGGAAGACGAGCGCGACCACCGTCGCGAGGACGATCAGCGCGAAGCGACCGGTGTCGAGCAGGGCGAAGAACACGAAGACCCAGATCGCGGCACCGACCGCGCCGACGAGGTAGACCGGTCGCCGGCCGAACCTGTCCGACAGCACGCCGGACCACGGGATCAGCACCACCTGGACCGCGGCGGCGATCAGGACGGCGTTGAGCGCGTAGCTGTTCGGCAGGCCGAGGTAGGTCACCACGTAGGTCGTGACGAACAGGATGAACGTGTAGAAGGCGACGTCGACACCGATCCTCGCGCCGATCGCGAGCAGCACCCGCGACGGGTACCGGCGCAGCACGTCGATGATCGGCGCCTTGACCTCGGCGTCGTGCTCCTGGACCTCGCGGAACAGCGGGCTCTCGGCGATGGTCAGCCGGATCCACAGCCCCACGAGCACCAGGACGCCGCTGAGCAGGAACGGGATCCGCCAGCCCCAGTCGAGGAAGGCCGAGTCCGAGGTGACCGCCCCCATCAGGGACAGCACCCCGTTGGCCAGCAGCAGCCCGATCGGCACGCCGACCTGCGGCCAGCTGGCGTTGAGCCCCCGCCGGTGCGGGGAGCCGGACTCCAGCGTCATCAGCACCGCACCGCCCCACTCGCCGCCGAGCCCGAGGCCCTGCAGGAAGCGCAGCGCCACCAGCAGGAGAGGGGCCCACACCCCGATCGATTCGTACGTGGGCAGGAGGCCGATGAGGAAGGTGGCGATGCCCATGATCAGCAGCGTCACCACGAGCACGTTCTTGCGGCCGAGCTTGTCGCCGTAGTGGCCGAACACGACCCCGCCCAGCGGCCGGGCCACGAAGCCGACCGCGTACGTCGTGAACGCCAGCAGCGTCCCGACCAGCGGGTCGAAGCTGGGGAAGAAGATCTGGTTGAAGACGAGGGCGGCGGCCGTGCCGTAGATGAAGAAGTCGTACCACTCCAGGGAGGTGCCTACGAGACTGGCCACGATCACGCGGCGGACGGACGAGGCCTGAGCGGTGCCGGCGGTGCGGGACATCGGGATCTCCCTCGGTGACGGCTGCACGTCGGAGCGGTTCCAGCACAGTCCGGTCCACGTCGTCCCGCAACAACAGCGACCACCCCGCCGGGCTCCTCGGCGGGGAGGAGTGGGGGCGATCCCGGCGGACGTCCGCGCACCCCGTGCTGAACAGGCACTTCGTCCCTCCGCTTTGGGGGTTGGGCGCGCGGCGCGGTGTTCCGCACGATGGGGCACCGAGGCGCCTGGAGGGTCGTCGTGCTGGAGCAGGAAGGGGCCGTGCGCGCGGCGCGCCGGCGCAGGCTCGCGCTGTTCGGCCCGGCGTTCGTCGCCGCGATCGCCTACGTCGACCCGGGCAACTTCGCCACCAACTTCTCCGCCGGTGCCGAGTACGGCTACCTGCTGCTCTGGGTGATCGTCCTCGCCAACCTCATGGCGGTGTTCGTGCAGAGCCTCTCGGCCAAGCTCGGGCTGGCCACTGGGATGTCCCTGCCGCGGAACTGCCGGAGGGAGTACCCCCGTCCGGTGGTGCTGGGGCTCTGGGCACAGGCCGAGGTGGTCGCGATGGCGACCGACCTGGCCGAGATCGTCGGCGGGGCCATCGCGCTGCACCTGCTCTTCGGCCTGGACCTGTTCATCGGCGGCCTGGTCACCGGCGTGTGGGCCTTCCTGTTGCTCGCCGTCCAGGCCCCGGGGGACCGGCGCTTCATCGGCCTGGTGACGGCCTACTTCGGCCTGATCCTGGTCGCGTTCCTCCTGCTGGTGCCGGGCGCGGGGATCGACGCCGGGGCGGCGGCCGGCGGGCTGGTGCCCCGGATCGACGACGTCGGCAGCCTCGTGCTGGCCGCGGGCATCCTCGGCGCCACGGTCATGCCCCATGCCATCTACCTGCACTCGGCGCTGGTGACCGAGACGATCGAGGCTCCCACGGTCCGGCTGAAGCGCGCGGCGCTGCGGGCCCAGCGGGTCGACGTCACCGCGGCCATGGGCCTGGCCGGGCTGGTCAACGTGGCGATGCTGCTGGTCGCGGCCGCCCTGTTCGCCGGTTCGTCGCTCGGCGCCAACACGCTCGAGGGCGTCTACGAGGGCTTCGGCCTGCAGAGCACCGCCGCGCTGCTGTTCGCCGTCGCCCTGCTGGCGTCGGGCTTCGCCTCGTCCAGCGTCGGCACCTATGCCGGCCAGGTCGTCATGGACGGTTTCCTGCGGCGCCGGATCCCGCTGCTCGCCCGGAGGGCGCTCACCATGGCCCCGGCGCTGGTGGTCCTGGCGCTCGGGGTCGACCCCACCCGGGCGCTGGTGGTGTCACAGGTGGTGCTGTCCTTCGGCATCCCGTTCGCGCTGGTGCCGCTGCTGCTGCTGACCCGGCGCCGCGACGTCATGGGCGAGCTGGTCAACCGGCGGCGCACCACCGTGCTCGCCGTCGTCGTGACCGGCGTGATCCTCACCCTGAACGCGGTGCTGCTGTCCCTGCTGCTCCGCTGAGGCGCGCCACCGCCGTCGGACACGGGTCGGTGCAGGTCGGAGCCCGGGTCGGGTGGCACACTCGCCGCACCCGACGACGAGTGAGGCAGGCCACATGACGACCCCGGGCTTCGGACTGTTCGACCACATCGAGGGCATCCCGGGCACCCCCACGCACCGCCTGCTCCGCGACCGGCTCGACCTCGTCCGGACGGCCGACCAGGCCGGGTTCGCCAGCGTGCACTTCGCCGAGCACCACGGCACGGACCTGTCGCTGGCCCCGAACCAGGACCTCGTGGTGGCGGCGGCCTCACAGATCACCACGGGCATCCGGATGGGGCCGATGGTGAAGCTGCTGCCGATGCACCACCCGGTCTCGCTGATCGAGGACATGTGCGTCGTCGACCAGCTCACCGAGGGGCGGCTGGAGTACGGGGTCGGGCGGGGCGCGGTGCCGGCGGAGCACGCCTGGCACGGCAGCAGCCACCGCGACGCGAAGGAGCGGTTCGCCGACACCCTCGGGATCATCGCCGACGCGCTGCGCACCGGTGAGATCTCGAGTGAGAACAGCCGCTACCACGACTTCCCGACCATGCCGATGTCGACGACGCCGTTCCAGGAGCACATCCCGTTCTGGTACCCCGGCAACCCTGAGACCGCCGGCCGGTACGGCATGAGCCTCATGTGGCCCGGCCCCATCGACCCGGAGTCCTACGAGCGGTACGTGACCAGCTGGGACGCCCACCGCGGGGAGCGGGTCCGGCTGGACGGGCCCGGCTCGAAGCCCCAGGTCGCCTGCTCGATGCTGCTGGCGCTGGCGGACTCGGAGGAGGAGGCCGTCGCGGTGGCCCGCCGGGGAGCCGACGGGCTGGGACGGCGCACGGTGTCGGCCCACCGCTTCGACTCCGTGGTGATCACCGACGACGAGCGGGACGCGGTGATGGCGCCGCTGAAGGCGATCCTGGCCGGCCTGGAGATGTCCATCGGACTGGGCGCCGGTACCCCGCAGCAGATCACGGAGCGGTTCGCCGGCTTCCTGGCGTCGGGGATGGTGGACCGGGTCGTGCTGATGCTGCCGACCGGGGACATGACCCTCGACGAGGCGCGGCGCTCGCTGGACCTGTTCGTCAGCGAGGTCAAGCCGCAGCTCGAGCAGGTGTCCGTGGGCTGACCCGGGAGTCGCGCCGGCCCCGGCCGGTCGAGGCCGGCGCGCCCGCCGCGCGCGCCGCGATGAGGTCTGGCCCGCGGGTCGGTCCTCCTGGCGTGGCCTCGCGACCGCGCCGGGCCCCGTCAGCGCAGGAGGCCGCCATGAGCACCGACACGAGCACCGCCCAGGTCACCGGCACCGGCCCCGCGGACGTCGCCGATCCCCGGACCGCCGCGCTGCGCAGCCTCGACCGCCTGGTCGGCACCTGGACGGTGTCGGGCACCGACGACCTGACCGGCGAGGTCCGGTACGCGTGGATGGAGGGCGGGGCCTTCCTCGTCCAGCACGTCGACCTGCACGCGGCCGACGGGCCCACCCGCGGTGTGGAGTACATCGGCTACGAGGAGGCCAGTGGCAAGCTGCGCAGCCACTTCTCCGGCGCCGGCGGGGAGGTCCTCGAGTACACCTACCAGCTCGAGGGCGACCTCCTCACCATCTGGTTCGGCGGACCGGACTCCCCGGCGCGCTTCGAGGGCCGCTTCAGCGCCGACGGCAGGGTCAACGACGGGGCGTGGCAGTGGCCGGGTGGTGGCTACGCGTCCACGATGACCCGCGCCGACTGACCTCCGGGCGGCGGGGCCGCCCGGCGCGCGGGCGGGCGTCCACCCCGCGCGGGGTGGGACCGGCGGCCGGGGTGGGGCGGGGGAGGGGTCCGGCCGGCCCGGACGACGACCGACCCCGGCCCGCTGCGTCACCCGCGCGACGGGCCGGGAATGGTGCGCGCGCGGACGCGTTGACACGGGGGAGGTACCGTCCCGGGGACGAGCCCGGCCTCCGACCGTGGTCTCCCCCGTACCGTGGACCAGCCCGTCGACCGGCGGCTCGGGTCCCCGGACGGGAGGCCTGCCGAGACCGGCGGCGTCGATCCGTGCAGATCCGCGCGCCGGCTCCGGGTGCGGAGCACCAGGCTCCGCTCGGGACGTCCGCGCCCGGTCCGCGGGACCGTGCGGCATGCGCCGCGGCACCCGTGCCCGGCATCGAGGAGGAGGAGTCCGTGGCTCGACCAGGCCAGCGCCAGACCGGCGCTCGCCGTGGCGCCCCGCGGGAGCAGCGACGCGTCCGCTCCCGCGGTGACGTCGTCTCGCTGCTCGCCCGCACGGTCCGCGAGGTCGAGGCGGCCGCCCAGCGCGGCCGCGTGACGCCTGCGGTGCGCGCGAAGTTCCAGGCGGTCGCCCTGCTGCTGCGGGAGGAGCGCGCCCGTGTCCGGGCGGCGGCCGGCAGCGACGGTCACCGGGCCGAGTCGCTCAAGCGCCTGGACGGCATCGCGACCATCCTCGCGACGACCGCCGTCCGGGACGCCGGGCTGCTGGCACTGCTCGCCGACGACGCCGTCGTCTCGGACGCGGCCCGGGCGCGCAGGCGGGAGATGCTGCGCGAGGCCGGCATCGAGCCGGCGCCGGACGAGGCCGCGCCGGCGGAGTCCGCGACCGCTCCGGCCGGCACGGAGCGGCGGGTGGTCCCGCAGTCGGTGGTCTCCCGGCAGCTGGCCAACCCGTTCCTCGCCCCCGACTTCTCCGCCGTCCCGCAGCGCACTGCACGGCCGCGGCGCCTGGCCGGCTGGGAGCTGCTCGGGCCGCTGCTGAGCTCCTTCGAGCGTGCCGGTGGGGGAGCCCCGGCGTGCATGGCGCTCCCCGCGCCGACGGCACGGTTCACCCCGGCGGGCCTGGAACTGATGGCGCACCAGGGGCAGCTGGTCGCCGCGGCCGCGGCCGGGCACCGGACGTTCCTGCTCGCCGACGAGCCGGGACTGGGCAAGACCGCCCAGGCACTGCTCGCGGCGGAGGCGGCGAACGCCTATCCGCTGCTGGTCGTCGTGCCCAACGTGGTGAAGACCAACTGGGCCCGTGAGGCAGCGCGCTGGACCCCCCACCGCCAGGCCACCGTGGTGCAGGGCGACGGCGAGACGGTCGACGGCTTCGCCGACGTCGTCGTGGTGAACTACGAGGTGCTCGACCGCCACGTGGGCTGGCTCGGTGACTTCGGCTTCCGCGGCATGGTCGTGGACGAGGCCCACTTCATCAAGAACAAGACCTCGCAGCGCTCCCAGCACGTCCTCGCGCTCTCCGACCGCGTCCGGTCCCGCACCGCGAGGCCGCTCCTGATGGCGCTGACCGGCACCCCGCTGATCAACGACATCGACGACTTCCGGGCGATCTGGCAGTTCCTCGGCTGGATCGACGACAGCACGCCCCTCGGCGAGCTGATGCAGGCGCTGGAGGACACCGGGCTGACGCCCGCCGACCGGGGCTTCTACCCCGCGGCGCGCCAGTGCGTGATCGACCTCGGCATCGTGCGCCGCCGCAAGGTCGACGTGGCCGCTGACATCCCCGCCCGCCGCATCGCCGACCTGCCCGTCGAGCTCGACGGAGCGGTGGGCCGGTCGATCCGGGCGGCCGAGCGGGACCTCGCCCGCCGGATGGTGGCGCGGTACGAGACCGCGCTGGCCAACCGGTCCTCCGACGCCGTGATCGAGGGCATCGACGCCGACCTCGTGCGGCGGGTGGCCCGGTCGGAGCTGAAGGAGGCGATGGCGGCGCAGTCCGGCGACAACGTGTTCGCCATGATGCGGCGCATCGGCCGGGCGAAGGCCGAACTGGCCGCGGACTACGCCGCGCAGCTGGCCCGCAGCGCCGGCAAGGTCGTCTTCTTCGCCAAGCACGTCGACGTGATGGACGCCGCGGAGGAGACCTTCGCGCGCCAGGGGGTGCGCTTCTCGTCGATCCGTGGCGACCAGACGCCCACGGCGCGGCAGGGGAACGTCGACGCGTTCGTGAACGACCCCGACGTCGCCGTCGCGGTGTGCTCGCTGACCGCGGCCGGCGTGGGCCTGAACCTGCAGGTCGCCTCGAACGTCGTGTTGGCCGAGCTGTCCTGGACCGACGCGGAGCAGACCCAGGCCATCGACCGCAGCCACCGCATCGGGCAGACCGAGCCGGTCACCGCGTGGCGGATCATCGCCGCGCAGACCATCGACGCCCGGATCGCCGAGCTGATCGACAGCAAGGCCGGTCTCGCTGCCCGGGCGCTGGACGGGTCCGACGAGGAGCTCGGGTCCTCGACCGACGTGCAGCTGGAGGCGCTGGTCGCGCTGCTGACCGACGCGCTGCGGACGCCGTGAACCCCGGTCCGCGGGGAGGCACCCGGCTGCCGTGAGCCGGCCGTCCCTCACTCGCGGGGGTCCTCCCGGAGGAACGCCATGAGCCCGTCGAGCCCGGGCACCTGGTAGCTCCAGAAGGCCGTGACGAGCGCGCGGGCGTGCTCGCGGTCCCGCGCGGTCCGCAGGATGTGCGCGAGCGCGCGGCGGGTGTTGTCGAAGACGAGCTCGAGCACCTCCCGTCCGGCTCCCGGGGGCGGCTGGTCGAGCGACCGCAGCGCATGGTCGACCAGGCGCCGGACGAACGCGGCGGGATACCCGGCGAACGGCGTGCCCTCGGCCCGGTCGAGCAGGACGACGACCGCCAGGCGGTGGTCGAGCCAGAATTCGAGCAGCTCCGCGGCCGCGGGGGCGCGGTTCCCCCGGCCCTCCGCGAGCGCCGCGACCCGTGTGTCCAGCAGCCGGTCGTGCCGGCTCGGCAGGTCCGCCGGGACGACGGCGGCGAACAGCGCCTCCTTCGAGGGGAAGTACCGGTAGACGTTGGCCGTCGCCGTGGCGGCCGCCGACGCGATCTGCGCCATCGACGTGCCGCCGTACCCCTGGACGGCGAAGCCGCGCAGGGCGGCGTCCTCGATGCGCGCCCGCACCGCCGCCTTGAGGACCTGCGCCATCAGGCCGGTCGCGCCGGCAGGCGAGGCTCGGGCCTGGCGGAGGCCCACGGGGCGGCCTCCTCGAGCTCGTAGGCGAGGGCGAGGAGCAGCCGGTCGGCACCGGACCGGGCGGCGAGGTGGATCCCGACTGGCAGGCCGTCGTCTCGGCCGAGGGGGACCGACATCGCCGGGCAGCCGGCGATGTTGTGGATCGGGGTGTACCCGACCGCCTCCTCGGTGCGCCGGACCAGGGTCTCCCGGCCCGCGGCAGGGGACAGGTGCCCGGCCGGCCACGAGACGCGGGCGAGGGTCGGGCTGAGGACGACGTCCCACCGGTCGAACAGGCGCAGGTACTCGCCGGTCGCCTCCGCGAACACCTGCTCGGTGGTGGCCTGCGCGCCGCGCCCCAGCGTCGCCGCCCAGTCGATCAGCTCGAGCGTGAAGGGCTCGAGCTCGTCGGGACCGGGCGGGCGGCCGAGCGCCGGCGTGAACGCGGCGGCGACCTGCGCCATGGTGAGTGCGGCCGTGGTGAAGAAGCCCCGGCTGAGCGCGTCCCCGTCGACGTGCGGAGGGTCGACCACGTCGACGACGTGGCCCAGGGACCCGCACAGCGCGGCGGCGCGGTCGAGTTCCCGCCGGACGGCCGCGTCGGGGGCCCGGCCGGTCAGCGTGGGGACGAGCACGCCGACGCGGAGGCGGGTGTCGTCAGGACCGGTGACCAGGCCGATCGGCGGGTGCACCGCCCCGGGGCCGGTGCGTTCGGTGGCGGCCAGGAAGGCGGCGCTGTCGCGCACCGTGCGGCTCATGCAGTGCTCGACGACGAGCGCGGGCAGGCCGGGGGTCTCGGGCCCGGCCGGCGCGCCGCGCCGGTTCGACGGCTTGAAGCCGAACAGGCCGGTGAGCGAGGCCGGGACGCGCAGGGAGCCACCGCCGTCGTTGCCGTGGGCCATCGGGACGATGCCGGCGGCGACCAGCGCCGCCGAACCCCCCGACGAGCCGCCGGCCGACAGACCCGCACCCCACGGGTTGGCCGTGACGCCGTGCAGCGCGGTCTCGGTGCTGCCCAGCAACCCGAACTCGGAGCTGGTCGTCGAGCAGACGACGCTCAGCCCGGCGTCCCGGATCCGGGCGGCGTAGGGCGAGAGCCCCGGTGCCGGGGTGCCGGCCATGAGCCGGGACCCCATCGTCCACGGCAGCCCGGGCCAGGCGAGCAGCTCCTTCACGGCGAACGGGACACCGGCCAGCGGGCCCGTCGCAGGGGGCTCGGCCGGCGACGGATCGGCCAGGTGGGCGACCGCGTTGAGGTCCGGCCGGGCGTCGATCAGCGCACGCGCCGTCTCCGCGAGATCGGCGGCGGTCACCTCGCCTCGACGCACCAGCCGGGCCGTCTCGACGGCGTCCCAGGCGCAGTAGTCGTCGAAGGGGATCACCATGACGTAACAATGAACGTCTCGTTCGCGTTTGCCAAGCTCTCGGGACGCCGGTCCGCCGGCCGGCGCTACGGCGACCGCAGCGCGGGCAGCACCTCCGTGGCGACGAGGCGGTCCGAACGCGCCCGCACGCCGGGGTCGATGTCACGGGAGCCGCCCACGACCGTCACGTGGGACAGGCCGAGCCCCACGAGTTCGCGCAGCCGCCGCACGCACTCCTCCGGGCCGCCGATGACGCAGAACCGCCGTAGGAAGTCCTCGGACAGGGTCTCCGCCTGCGTCGCGTGCTCCAGCCCGTGGTGGTAGGTGTCGTAGTGCGCGCTGACGTCGGCGACGACGGTGGCGTCGGCGGCAGACAGGGACGCGCGCGAGCCGCGCTGGAAGTGGGCGGAGATGCTCGCGTTGCCGCGCACGAGCTCGTCCAGTGCGGCCTGGTCGGTCCCGACGCCGACCACGACGAAGGCCCCGACGTCGAGGGTCTGCGGGTCGAGCCCGGCGGCGGTGCGCGCCTCCCGCGCCTGACCCCCGTCGGTCGCGCACCGCTGCCGGCGCCGCGCGGCCGGGCCCGCGCCGCCCTCGTCGCGGGATCAGGCGGGCTCGGGCACGCCTCCCGGGTCGCCACCGGGGTCCTCCGGTGTCGCCTCGACCGGCGGCGGCGGGAGCGGCTGGGGCGCGTCCGGCAGCAGCTCCGCCGGGTCGTCCGGCACGGGCTCGTTCGGGTCGATCTCCGGATCCGGCTCCGGCAGCGGCACGGTCATGCGACGAGTCAACCAGTGCGGCCGCCGGGGACGGACGGCGACGGGTGGGGCTGGTGTGGCGAGCGGACCCCCACTGACGGGTTCTGCTCAACACCGCGGACGTGCGGCCGAAGGTGGCACCGAGAGTCGTGCCCCATCCGGTTGGTCCTCACCCGTCCTGGAGTGTTGATGCCTGCGAGCTCGTCCGCCCCGTCCGCCGGAGAGCTGCTCGAGCTGCAGGCGATCGTCGAGGCCATCCGCAGCTCTCAGGTGGTCGTCGAACTGGGGATGGACGGCACCGTGCTGAGCGCGAGCCAGGGGTTCCTGGACACCATGGGCTACTCCCTGGACGAGGTGCGCGGACGGCACCACCGGTTCTTCTGCGAGCCGGGGCTGGCGGAGAGTGCCGAGTACGCGGAGTTCTGGGAGCGCCTGGCCGGCGGGACGTCGGAGACCGACGTGGTCGTGAAGCGGCTGGCCCGGGGCGGCCGGGAGGTGTGGCTGCGGTCCTCCTACATCCCGATCCCCGACCCGTCCGGCCGGCCGGTGAAGGTGGTCGCGCTGGCCATCGACATCACCGAGGGCAAGGTGGCCGCTCTCGAGCGGGAGAGCCAGGCGGTGGCGATCGACCGGTCGCAGGCGGTGATCGAGTTCGCGCTCGACGGCACCATCCTCACCGCGAACCGCAACTTCCTGGACGCGATGGGCTACACGCTGGCCGAGGTGCGGGGCAAGCACCACCGCGTGTTCTGCGAGCCGGCGCTGGCCGCCAGCGACGAGTACGCCGCCTTCTGGCAGCGGCTGGCCACCGGGCGGTTCGAGGGCGGGGTGTACAAGCGGCTGGCCAAGGGCGGCCGGGAGGTGTGGCTGCAGGCCACCTACAACCCGATCCTCGACGAGGACGGCAACCCGGTGAAGGTCGTCAAGTTCGCCTCCGACATCACCGTCGCCAAGCTCGCCGACGCGGAGTTCCGCGGCAAGGTCGCCGCCATCGACCGCGCGCAGGCGGTCGTCGAGTTCAAGCTGGACGGCACGGTGCTGACCGCCAACCAGAACTTCTGCGACACGATGGGCTACGCCCTGCACGAGATCCAGGGCAGGCACCACGGCATGTTCTGCGAGCCGACGCTGGCCAACAGCGAGGAGTACGCGGAGTTCTGGGCCCGGCTGGGCGCCGGCGGCTACGAGGCCGGCGAGTTCAAGCGGCTGACCAAGGACGGGCGCGAGGTGTGGCTGCAGGCCACCTACAACCCGATCCTCGACGACGCCGGCAAGCCGCTGAAGGTCGTCAAGTTCGCCAGCGACATCACGGACGCGAAGTTCGCCGGCGCCGAGGCCCGCGGCAAGGTCGCCGCCATCGACCGGGCGCAGGCGGTCGTCGAGTACGACCTGGGCGGCCGGGTCCTGACCGCGAACCAGAACTTCTGCGACACGATGGGCTACTCGGTCGCGGAGGTCCGCGGCAAGCACCACCGGGTGTTCTGCGACCCCGCGTCCGCCGCCAGCGAGGAGTACGCGGAGTTCTGGGCCCGGCTGGGCACCGGCCGGTACGAGGCCGGGGAGTACCGGCGGCGCGACAAGGACGGGCGCGAGGTGTGGCTGCAGGCCACCTACAACCCGATCCTCGACGACGCCGGCCGTGTGGTGAAGGTCGTCGAGTACGCCTCCGACATCACCGTGGCCAAGCGGCAGCACAACGAGTTCACGGGCAGGGTGGCCGCGATGGACCGCGCGCAGGCGGTCATCGAGTTCGACCTCGACGGCACCGTGCTCGGCGCGAACAGCAACTTCCTGGACGTGATGGGCTACACGCTCGGCGAGATCACGGGCAAGCACCACCGGCTGTTCTGCGACCCCGCCTACGCCGCCACCGACGAGTACCGGCAGTTCTGGGCCAAGCTCGGCGCCGGCGACTTCCACAGCGGTGAGTACCGGCGGCTGGGCAAGGGCGGCAAGGAGGTCTGGATCCAGGCCACCTACAACCCCATCCTCGACGACGCCGGCAGGCCGTTCAAGGTGGTCAAGTTCGCCGTCGACGTCACCGCGAGCAAGCTGCGGTCGGCCGAGGTCGAAGCGCGGATCGACGCGGTGGACCGGGCCCAGGCGGTCATCGAGTTCGACCTGGAGGGCAACGTCCTGTCGGCCAACGAGAACTTCCTGCGGACGATGGGCTACTCCGTGCGGGAGATCCTCGGCCACCACCACAGCGAGTTCTGCGACGAGGACTACATCCGCTCGCCCGAGTACCGGGACTTCTGGATCCGGCTGGGCAAGGGGGAGGTGCTCGCCGGCCGCTTCCACCGCAAGGGCAAGTACGGCCGCGACGTGCACATCCAGGCCACCTACAACCCGATCTACGACCTGTCCGGCCGGCCGTTCAAGGTGGTGAAGTTCGCCTACGACGTCACCGACGAGGTGGAGCGGGAGAACCGGATCGCCACCGCCACCCGCGCCATGACCGCCTCGGTGAGCGAGCTGGCCGCGTCCATCGAGGACATCGCCCGCAGCTCCTCCACCGCGACCGGGCTGGCGGGTGAGACGCAGGACAACGCCCAGCAGGGCGTCGAGGCGCTGCGCGCGTCGCTGGAGGCCATCGCGCTGATCCAGAAGTCGTCCAACTCCATCACCGAGATCGTCCGGGTGATGGGGGAGATCGCCAACCAGACCAACCTCCTGGCGTTCAACGCCTCGATCGAGGCCGCGCGCGCCGGCGAGCACGGGGTCGGCTTCTCCATCGTCGCCGGCGAGGTGCGCAAGCTCGCCGAGCGGTCGTTCGAGGCATCCCAGCAGATCGGCCGGCTGATCGAGGAGTCGGCCGACCGGGTGGCCCAGGGCTCGGAGGTCTCCAAGCGCGCCGAGGCCGCCTTCGAGCGGATCGTCGACAGCGTCACCCGGACCAACGACACCATCCGCAGCATCTCCGCCTCCACCCAGCAGCAGCAGGCCGCCTCCCGCCAGGTCGACGAGCTCATCGCCCAGCTCGCCTCGGCCGACCGTCCGTGACCGCCACCGGCGGCCGGCCCCCGGAGGCGGCCGCCGGCACCGCCGGCGAGCGCACCGCGGAGGTCGTGTACGGCCTGCTCCGGATGGCCGACATGGACGTCGCCCTGCCGCTGTCGGCCCTCCGCGAGGTGGTGCCCTGCCCTCCGGAGCTGGCCGGCCTGCCCGCCGCCGCTCCCGGGCTGCTCGGGGCCGTGGAGCTGCGCCGGCTGGTCCTGCCGGTGCTGGACCTGGCTGCGGTCCTGGGCCGCCCGGCACCCCGGCGCCCGGGCCAGGTGGTCGTCGTCGCCGCCGTCGGCGGTCAGGTGCTCGGGCTGCTCGCCGACGAGGTCCGCGGCATCTGTCAGGTCCCCCAGGACGCGCTGGTCGCCGCCCGCACCGAGGGCGGCGGCCTGCTGTTCTCCGCCACCTTCCGCCACCCCGAGACCGGCCGGGCGCACAGCGTCCTGGACGCCGCGGCGATCCTGGCCCTGCCCGGCGTCCCCACCGTCACCGACGTCACCCGCGACGCCACCGTCGTCGGCGGGTCGGCGTCCGACGGCACCCGTCGGACGCTGACCGTGTTGCGCTGCGGGCCCTACCGGTTCGCCCTCGACGCCGCGCACGTCCACACCACGCTGCCCACCCCCGACCTCCGGCCGTCGGTGCTGACCAGCCGGACGTGCCGCGGGGTGGTCGACTTCTCCGACCGGGAGGTGCCGGTCGTCGACCCGCTCGTCCTGCTCGGCCTGGGCGAGCTCGCCCCCTCCGAGACCGGCGCCGGCCTGGTGCTCGACCTCGGCCCCGGCTACGTGGTGCTCGCGCTCAGCGAGCTGCTCGACCTGGCGCACGTGTCCGTCGAGGACGTGCTGCCCACGCCCCCGTTCGCCGTCCCCCGGCCGGACCTGGTCACCGGCATGGTCACCGTCGAGGGCCTGGGCGACTGCCTGGTCCTCGACGGCGCGGCGCTGTTGGCCGATGCCGACCTCACCGGGTTCGCCTCCGTGAACACCGCCCTGGAGACCGCGCCGGCCCACCAGGGCGACGTCGCCTCCGTCGCTGCCGCGGTCGCCGGCGGGGCGCCGTCCTACCTGATCTTCTCCGTGGGTCTGGACGTCGCCACCCCGCTGGACCAGGTCACCGAGATCCTGCCCTACCCGCGAAGCTCGACGGCCACCGCCGTGGACGGCCTGCTCGGCCTGATCACCCACCGCCGCTCCGCCGTCCCGGTGCTCTGCCTGGCGACGCTCCTCGGCCGGGGTGAGCGGCCGGTGGGCGCCGCCACCTGCCTGCTGCTGGTCGACGTCGACGGCAGTCCGGTCGCCTTCGCGGTCGACGCCCTGCGGACCATCGCCCCCCGGACGTGGACCGACGGCGAGCAGACGGTCCGCGGACCGGCCACCGACCGCGGCGCCACCCTGCGATCCGCGCCGCTCGTGCGCGTGGGGGAGGACAGCCGGCTGCTCCCCGACCTCGACCTGCGCGCCGTCGCCCGCCGCCTCCAGCAGCACCGCGCGGCCTCGCTGCCCCAGCCCCGCACCCCCGCGCCGGCGCAGCTGACCTCCTGACCGGGCTCAGTCGTCGGCCGGCCGTCTCGCGCGGCCCCGCCTCAAGGGCGCGCCGACGGGTGCCCGCACCTCGGCCCGCGGGCAGCCGACCGACGTCGTGCCCGGCGTCGACCAGAGCGAGGTCCACGGCAGCGCCCATCCGTCCCGGGTGAGGATCCCGACGTGGGTCACGAGGGCATCCTCCGTCCGGAGGCGATCCCGGTCGTCGGCACGTCGCGACGCCGAGGGGCCGGGGACGGGGCAGGTGGGTCTCGCGCACCGGCCCGGCCATGGCGAGCAGGTGCCCCACCACCCAGGCCCCCAGCTCGCCGTGGGTGACGCCGATGTCGTCGTGCGGCCCGACGTGGGTGGGGACGGCGGCTCGACGGTCACCGGGTGCGCCCGGGACCACGGTCGCCTGCCGGCCGGCTGAGGAGCGGCGGAGGGGTTGCCGACGTCCGATCAGGTGGTGATCGTCGTGGCTGACCAGGCAGCTGAGCGGGACCTGGGTCGGGCGCGTCACAGGGAGCCGGGATGCGGATCGTGCTGTTGACGGCCGGGAGTCGCGGAGACGTCGAGCCGTTCCTCGCGCTGGCCCGGCGCGCGCGGGACGACGGCCACGAGGTCCGTCTGGGCGTGACGCGCGACTTCCTCGACGGGGCCCAGGGCGTGGGCGTCGACGTCGCGCCCCTGGACGCGGACTTCACCCGAGTGGTCACCCAGCAGGGGGTCTCGGCGTGGGTCGCGCTCAGGTCCTACCGCTCCGTGGTCCGGCCCATGATGGTCGCGATGCTGCGGTCCGCTGCCGAGGCCGCGGTGGCCTTCCGCCCCGATGTGGTCGTCCACCACCCCAAGGTGCTGTCCGCGCCCGTCGCTGCCGCCCACCTGGGGGTGCCTCACGTGCTGGTGGAGCTCGTCCCGACCCTGACCCCCACCCGAGAGTTCCCCGCGGCTGGGGTCACGACGGCGGACCTGGGACGGTTCAACCCGTTGACCCATCGGGTGCTGGCCGGCGCCTCGCGGGCGTTCGCCGGGGCGCTCCGCGAGATCCGTGGCCGCCTCGGGGTGCCGGTGCGCGGTCCGCTCCCTCCTCCGTCGCTGACCGTCGTGCCGATCAGTGAGGTCCTCCTGCCGCGGCCCCACGACTGGCCGGACACCACCCGGATGACCGGGGTCTGGCAGGGCCCGCCGGCGGGTCCACAGCTCGACGCCGAGCTCGAGGCCTTCCTCGACCCCGGGGACGTCGTGTACGCCGGCTTCGGGTCCATGGCCGCCGGCGACCCCGTCGCTCGCGGGCGGGCGGTGGTCGATGCGGTCCGCGCAGCAGGACGACGGGTCCTCGTGACCACAGGATGGGGAGGCCTGCGGATCCCTGAGGACCTGACCGGCGGTGACGTCCTCGTCCGCTCCGGCGTACCGCATGCCGCGGTCCTGCCCCGCTGCAGCGCCGCCGTGCACCACTGCGGCGCCGGCACGGTGCACGCCGTCGTGCGGGCGGGGGTGGTGTCGGTGCCGGTGCCGTTCCTCGCAGACCAGCCCTTCTGGGGTGCACTGCTGCACCGGCGCGGCCTCGGCGCGGCACCCGTACCCGCGCGGCGGCTCACTGCTGACCGCCTCGGGGCGGCACTGGCCACCCTCCCCGGTCCCGGCGCCGCGGCGGACGCCGCCTGTGCGATGGCCGGTGAGGACGGCTGCCGGACCGCGATCGAGCTCCTCCGACAGCTGGCCTGAGGTCGTGTCCCCGCCGTTGCCCCCGCCGTCCGGCCCGGCCTCGGCGCCGTGAGTCCCTCGCGACCTGCAGTGAGCAGCGCCCGTCGCTGACCGGCGATCCGCCCGGGCAGCACGCAGCTCTCCTGACAGGTGATCGCGGGTCGAGCGAGGACAGCGGCGCTGCCCGAACCCCTCTGGAGGCGGTCATGACCTCGGTGACCGGTGACCGGTCGGCGGGTGTCCGGCGCGATCGACGCGCCCTGGCGTTCGCCTGGGGAGTCACCCTCCTCCTCAGCAGCCTGCCCGGGATCATCGCGGTCGAGGTGGCTGGGGTGCGCCCTGCCGCGGCTCACTGGTGGGGGTTGGCCGCCGCTGTCCCCCTGCTCGGCGTCGCGGGGCCGTGGCGGCCGGCCCGGCCCGTCCAGCGGTACCTGCTCGTGATGCTCGTCGTGTCCTGCGTGGCCCACGTCCTGCCACCGCTGCTCAGCAGCTGGATCGGGGCGGGGGGGGGGGGGGGCGGACCTCAGGCGCATCCTCGTCAGCAGGACCCTCTTCCTCGTGGTCGCAGGGGTCGTGGCCGGCCTCCTCGTCGCCGTCCTGCGGGTGACACCGGCGGAGGCGTTCCTCACGCCCGGGCGGATGGCCGCACCGAGCGGACTGAGCCTGCCCGGGACGTCGCGCACGGTGGGCTGGGCGGTGCTGGGACCCTGCGCCGCGGTCGCCCTCTCCGCTCTCGTGGCGGCCGTGACGTGGTCGGGCACGGGTCTCGACCCGACGGGCCTGGCGGCACTCGTCCTCCTGCTGCCGTGGGTCATCGGCTGCGCGGCCGCCAACGCCCTCGGCGAGGAGGTGGTGTACCGATCCGCCCCCCTGGCCACGCTGGTCGACGTCGTGGGCTCCGGTCAGGCGGTCCTCCTGACCTCGGTCTGGTCCGGGCTCGCCCACTACTCCGGCTCGGTCCCCGAGGGATTCGGGGGAGTGCTGCAGTCCGGCGTCCTGGCGCTCCTCCTCGGCTCGGCGATGGTCGCGACCAAGGGGCTGGGCTGGCCGTTCCTCCTGCACGTCGCCGTCGACCTCGTCGTGTTCGCCTCGATCGCGCTCGTCAGCACCTGAGCGGCGCACCGACCGCCCCCGGCCCGTCCCCGGTCAGCCGGCGCGGTCCTCCCGTGCCACCGACCCGGCGGCCGGATCGCACGGGCGTACCCGGCTGCGGACGCCGTCGGCACAGATCGCGCCGGAGCGTCCCGACCGGTAGGACGGGAGCGGGGCGCCGCGGGCGCCCTGATCGTTCTCCCGAGAGGACCGCGCGTGACCGCCCCCAGACTGGACACCGCCCCGTGGGTGGTCCGCGAGCCGCACGTGGACCTCGAGACGCTCGGTGTCACCGAGTCGGTCTTCAGTCTCTCCAACGGCTACCTCGGCATCCGGGGCACGCTCGACGAGGTCGAGCCGCACGGCATGCGCGGCACCTACCTGTCCGGGGTCCACGAGACCCACCCGCTGTCCTACCCCGAGGGCGGCTACGGGCACCCCGAGGAGGGGCAGGCGATGCTCAGCGTCGCCGACGGCACGCCGCTGCGCCTGCTGGTCGACGGTGTCCCGCTGGACGCGCGCGAGGTCGACCCGCAGGTCCACGAGCGCACCCTGGACCTGCGGACCGGCACGCTCGACCGCCGCGTGCGCTGGACGACGCCGTCGGGCACGTCGGTGGAGGTGTCCTCCCGGCGGCTGGTGTCCCTGGCGGAGCGGTCGGTGTGCGCGGTCCGGTACGAGGTCCGCGTGCTGGACGGGCCCGCGCACGTCGTCGTCCGGTCCGACCTGGCGGCCGGCGAGGTGACGCCGACGGGTGTGGAGAACGACGACCCGCGCGTCGCGGAGTGTCTGGACGAGGCCTTCGAGCCCCGGGCGCAGATCGGCAACGCGACCGGTGGCGCCCTGGTGGAACGGACGCGCCGCTCGGGCATCACCGTCGCCGCCGCGGTCGGTCACCAGGTCGACGGCGGACGGGTGCGCACCCACGTCGACGAGCAGCACGTCGTCACCACGGTCGCCGCCGACCTGCTCCCCGGCGAGGGCATCACGATCGTCAAGGCCGTCGGCTACAGCTGGTCCTACGACGCCGGGTCCGACTCCGTCCTCGGCGAGGCGTCGGCCGCCCTGAGCTCGGCCCTCGACCTCGGGTGGGAGGGGCTGCTCGCCGGCCAGCGGGCCGCGCTCGACGAGCTGTGGGCCAGCGCGGACGTCGAGGTCGACGGCGACCCCGAGCTCCAGCAGGCGCTGCGTTACGCCGTCTTCCAGCTGCACTGCTCCGCCGCCTGCATCTCCCGTGCCCCCGTCGGCGCCAAGGGACTGACCGGCATGGGGTACAGCGGCCACACCTTCTGGGACGTCGAGGGGTTCGTCCTGCCCGCCCTGACGCTGCTGCGCCCGGAGTCGGCGGCACGCCTGCTGCGCTGGCGCTCGGCCACCCTCGACGCCGCCCGGGAGCGCGCCGCGACGCTGGGGCTGGCGGGGGCCGCCTTCGCGTGGCGGACGATCAGCGGGCGCGAGGTCTCCGCGTACTGGCCCGCGAGCACGGCGGCGATGCACGTGAACGCCGACATCTCCCGTGCCTTCTGGCTCTACCAGAACGTCACGGGCAGGGACCTGGTCGACGTCGGCGGCCTGGGGGTGCTCGTCGAGACCGCGCGGCTGTGGATGTCGATCGGCCACGAGGACGCGGCCGGGGGATGGCACCTGTTCGGCATGACCGGGCCGGACGAGTACACCGGGGTGGTCGACGACAACGTCTTCACCAACCTCATGGCGCGGGCCAACCTCCGGCGCGCCGCCGACGCCTGCCAGAGACACCAGGCGCGCGCGGCCGAGCTCGGGGTGGACGCCACCGAGACCTCCGCCTGGCGGGCCGCGGCCGATGCCGTGCACCTGCCGTGGGACGAGGGCCTGCGCGTGCACCCGTCGAACGCCAACTTCACCACCTACCGGGAGTGGCCGTTCGAGGACCAGCGCGACGCCTACCCGGTCCAGGAGCACCAGCACTACGCGACGTTCTACCGGCGGCAGGTGCTCAAGCAGGCCGACCTCGTGCAGGCGCTGTGGTGGTGCCGGGACGAGTTCACCGCCGAGGAGGTGGCGCGCGACCTCGAGTACTACGAGGCGCGCACCGTCCGGGACTCCTCGCTGTCGGCCGCCGTCCAGGCGGTCGTGTGCGCCCAGGCGCAGCACCCCGACCTCGCCCTGCGCTACCTGCGCGAGGCCGCCCTCGTGGACCTGCGCAACGTCACCGGCGGGTCCGCCGACGGGCTGCACATGGCCTCCGTGGCCGGAGCCTGGCTGGCCTTCGTCGCCGGTCTCGGCGGGCTGCGGGAGGACCACGAGGACCTCGAGATCGCCCCGCTGCTGCCGTCCTCGCTCTCGCGCACCGCCTACTCCGTCACCTGGCGCGGCCGGCTGCTCCGCGTCGAGACGACGCGGGAGTCCACCACGGTCACGCTGGTGCGCGGCGAGGGTCCCGTGACCGTCGTCGTGGACGGCACCCCGCGGTCGGTCGAGGCCGGAGCCCCCGTCCGGGTGCCGCTCCGTGCCCCCACCCCCGTGCTCGACGAGCCGCGGCAGCCGGTCGGGCGGGAACCGCGCACCTGAGGGGGGTGCCGCCCGCCGCTCCGCTCACGGGGGGCGACCTCGTCGGCGGGCATCCGGGACGCTGCGCCCACCGGACGTTCCCGGCACCGGGGCGCCGGGGGACTCGTCCTCGTGCGGCAGTTCGCCGGTCCGCGCCGCGTCCCCGCTCGGCTCCTCCGGCGGGTGGGAGGACGCGGCCAGGGAAGCCCGTGCTGCGGCCGCGTCGGCGAGTGCCCGGTCCCGCGCCTCCTCCGCGCGCAGGCGGTCCCGCCGGCTCTCCTCGGCCCGGCGCTCGGCGCGCTCGGCGCGGTCCTCCTGTTCCCTCGCCCGCTGCGCCGCGGCATCGGCTCGCGTCTCCGCCGCCTGGACGCGGCCCTCCGCGGCCGTGGTCTCCAGCTGGGCGGCCGCCTCGGCCTGTTCGGCGCGGCTGACCGCTCGTGCGGCGTCGGCCCGTGCGCGCGCGGTCTCCGCGCGGGCCGCGCGCTCGGCCTCCAGGGCACCGTCCCGCGCCGCCTCCGCGGACGTCGCCCGCTCGTGGGCCGATGCGGCCTCGGCGAGCGCGCGGTCCCGTTCCTGCTCCGCACGGGCCGCCTCGCTGCGGGCGGCCGCGGCGTCGCGCACGGCCTCGTCGCGTCGTCGTTCGGCGTCCCGTCGCCCCGCCTGCGCCTCGTCCGCGGCCGCTCCGGCGGCGGCCGCATCGGCGCGCGCCCGCTGCGCGAGGGCCTGCGCGGCGTCGGCGTCCTCGCGGGCGGTGGCCGCCCGTTCCCGCGCGGCCGTGGCCTCGTCCCGGGCGCCGGCCGCGTCGGCCTCGGCCCGCGCCGCTCCCTCCAGTGCCTCGCGCGTCGCCCCCTCGGCGACCGCGCGCACCCGGTCGGCCAGGGACGCACGCTGTTCGGCCTCGGCGACCTCGCGGCGTGCGTCGGCGCGGACGGCCGCCCGCTCCACCTCCAGCAGCTCCGCGTCGGCGGCCCTGGTCAGCACCTCCCCGGCACGGCCCACCTGGACCTCGAACTCCGCCAGGGTCTGGCGGAGCCGGTCGGCGACCTCGGTCAGCATCTCTGCGGGGCGCGGTCCCGACGGCGGGGCGGCCGGCGTCCCCGGCGCGGCGGGTGCGCGCCCGGCCGCCTCCGCGCGGCGGGCGGCGAAGGCGGTGGTGCGGTTGTGGTCCGGGCGTGAGCAGTACGACGAGCGGCCCCCGGTCGGCGGGGGCGGGGCCACGGGGCGGTCGCAGTCCGGATAGGCGCAGGTGGCCGTGCCGGCGGTCATGGCGTCGAGTCTGCGTCCGTTCGTCCGTTTGCGCGAACGAACGAACGGTCCTTTCCCGGCAGTGGGCCAACGGCACGGGGGGCCGTAGCGCTCCATAATCAACTGTTATGGAGCGTGCCGTGGGCCCGGCCGGGGAAGTCGTGCCGTCGGGTGCCGCAGCCCTGCCGGGCGCGCCCGTGGGCGCGGCGGCGGGTGGCCTGGTGCTCCCCGGCGACGTGGAGTCGGTGGGGCGCTACCTCACCGCGGCGAAGGCCGAGTCGACCCGGAGGGCCTACGACGCGGACTTCCGCGCCTGGACCGCCTGGGCGCAGCAGCGTGGCTTCGTCCCGCTGCCGGCGGCGGACGCCGCGGTGGCGGCCTACCTGGCGGCGCTCAGCGACGCGGGGGCGAGCCCGCGCACGATCGCCCGCCGGCTGTCCGGCATCGCGCACGCGCACCGGGAGGCCGGGCAGCCCAGCCCCTCCGAGCACGCCGGCACGCGTGAGGTGCTCCGCGGCATCCGGCGCACCGCGGCCCGCGACGGCCGTCGCCCGAGGAAGGCCCGGGCGCTGGACACCCAGACGATCCGTGCGCTGGTCGAGGACCTCCCGGACGGGGTGGCCGGCCTGCGCGACCGGGCCCTCATCCTCGTCTCCTTCGCCCTCGGGCTGCGGGCCTCGGACGTCTGCGGACTGGACGTGACCGACCTGTCCCCGGCCGGGCACGGCGGCCTGGACGTCACCATCCGCTGGTCGAAGACCGACCAGGAGGGGGCCGGCGAGGTGCTGGCCCTGGCGCCCGGGGTGCGGGCGCGGACCTGCCCGGTGCGGGCGCTGCACGCGTGGGTCGACGCGGCGGACCTCGGCGGTGCCGGGCCGCTGTTCCGCAGCGTCGGGCGGGGCGCCCGGCCCCGGATCGGGCAGACCCGGATGGCCAGGTCGTCCGTGCGGCTGGTCCTGCGGCGTGCCGCCGAGCGGGCCGGCGTCCCCCTGGAGGGGCTGAGCCCCCACAGCCTGCGCCGGTCCTTCGCGACCGAGGGGTACCGGGCCGGCGTCAGCGAGCGGGAGCTGGCCCGGACGGGCCGGTGGGCCTCGGTGACCACGATGCGGGGGTACGACTCCAGCAGCCGCTGGGCGGACCCGGCGTCCGCGCGCCTCGGTCTCTGAGCGGCCCGGGTCCAGGCGCCAGGACCCGGGGCGGCTCGGCGCGAGGTGCTGCCCGTGGCTGCTGCCGTCCTGCCGTGGGTGACAGGATGCGGCGCATGGCCTCGCCAGGGGTGTCGGCCGGGCCGGACCGCACCGCGTTCGTGCTCGGTGGCGGGGGAGTGCTCGGGGCGGCCGAGGTCGGGATGCTGCAGGCGCTGTTCGAGCACGGCGTCCGGCCCGACCTGGTCGTGGGGACGTCGGTGGGGGCCATCAACGGCGCGCTCGTCGCCGCCGACCCGACGCCGGGCGCGGTGGACCGGCTGCGCGCGGTCTGGGAGGAGCTGGCCTCCCAGCGGGTCTTCGCCGGGTCCGTGCTGGCCCGCGTGGGCACCCTGGTGCGGACCCGCACCCACCTGCACCCGCGCGAGCCGCTGCGCGACCTGCTCCTGGCTCACCTGCCGGTGCAGACCTTCGCCGAGCTGCGGGTGCCCTTCCAGTGCGTCGCGGCCAGCATCGAGCGGGCCGCCGAGCGCTGGTTCACCGACGGCGTCCTGGTCGACGCGGTGCTCGCCTCCTGCGCCGTCCCCGGGCTGCTGCCGCCGGTGGAGGTCGGCGGCGAGCACTACCTGGACGGGGGGCTGGTGCACAGCATCCCGGTCGGCCGGGCGGTCGCGCTCGGCGCCGCCACGGTCTACGTGCTGCACGTCGGGCGGATCGACCGTCCGCTGCGCCCGCCCACCCGGCCGTGGGAGGTCGCCCTGGTGGCCTTCGAGATCGCGCGGCGGCACCGGTTCGCGGCGGACCTGGCGGCGCTGCCACCGGGCGTCACCGTGCACGTCCTGCCCTCGGGGGACCCGGGCCCGCCCGCGACGGGCACCCTGCGCTACCGCGACTTCTCCGGTGTGCCCGCCCGGATCGAGCGCGCGCACGCCGCGGCCCGGGAGCACCTCGAGCAGGTCGACGGGCGCCGGGACGGGGGAGCCTGAGGTGCTGCCCCCACGGCGCGTCCGCCGCGTCACCGGCCCGCTCCTCATCGGCGCGCTGGTGGCCGCGGTCGCCCTCCTGCCCGTGCTCGTGGTCGTGGCCGTGCTCGCCTCGGTGTTCCTGCCGGGGCGCTGGCGCGCGCTGCGGCTGCTGTGCTTCGGCCTGGTCTACCTGGCGCTGGAGGTGGCCGGGCTCGCCGTCGCGGCGGTGCTCTGGGTGCTCAGCGGGCTCGGTCGCCGGTTGTCGGCCCCGGCGTTCCGGGCCGCCCACTACACCGTGCTGCGCCTGCTGCTCGACGTGCTGATGCGGGCGGCGCAGCGGTTGTTCGCGCTGCGCCTGGTCACCGACGGCGAGTCCTGGTCGCCGCTGGACGACGGGGTGCCCGGCTCGACGAACGCCATGGTCGTGCTCTCCCGGCACGCCGGCCCGGGCGACTCCTTCCTGCTCGTGCACACCCTGATGGACCGCGACCACCTGCGCCGGCCGCGGATCGTGCTCAAGGACCTGCTGCAGCTGGACCCGCTGATCGACGTCTACCTCAACCGGCTGCCCAACCACTTCGTCCCGGCCGACCCGGCGGTGGGCCCCGGCCCGGAGGAGGCGATCGCGGACCTCGCCCGCGACCTGGGCGAGGAGGACGCGCTGCTGATCTTCCCGGAGGGCGCCAACTTCACCCCGCGGCGCAAGGTCCGCGCCATCCAGCGGCTCCGCGACCGCGGGCTGCTGTCGGCGGTCCGCCGGGCCGAGGCGATGCGGCACCTGCTGCCCCCGCGTCCGGGCGGGGTGGTCGCGGCGTTGGGTGCGGCTCCGCACGCCGACGTCGTCCTCGTGGCGCACACCGGCCTGGAGCACCTGAGCACGGTGCGGGACCTGTGGCGGAGCCTGCCCATGGACAAGACGCTGCACCTGCGCTGGTGGTTCATCCCGGCCGCCGAGGTGCCCCGGGACGAGGCCGAGCTGACCGACTGGCTCTACCGGTGGTGGGAGGCGATCGACGCCTGGATCGCCGCCACCTCGGCGGCAGCGCAGCTCGAGCGGGGCGGACGGCGTACCGATGCGCCGGCGCCCGACCCGACCTGAGCTCACGAGCCCGGGCGGCAGCGGGTGGCGCCGCCGGCCCGACGTCCGCACGACCACGGGAGGCCCCGGGGGCCGCCGCCGGCGACGCGGGCCGGGTCCGTGGTGTCGTCGGAGGGCGTCCCGGGTGCGTGGTGCCCTACGTCGAGGAGCGACACCGGTCGCCGTCGTCAGGCGGCAGACCCCGGGCACCGGCGCCACCTAGCGTCGCGGGGCGACGGCGACCCGCCGGGGCGCCGAGACGACCAGCGAGAGGACGCACGGAGATGTCGCGCACGAGACTCACTACGGTGGCGCTCGTCGCCGTCGTGTGGACCGCGATGCTGTCCTTCGGCGGTGTCGCCGCCGAGACCGTGATGCTCTACCCGAACATCTTCGGCGACCCCCCGGCGTCGCTGGACCGGGCCCGGGCGTTCCTGGTCGCGGGAGGTCCCAGCGACTACTTCCCGCCCCTGGGCGCCGCAGTGGTGGTCAGCGGCCTGGCCGCGACGGTGTTGACGTGGCGGGAGCCGCGCCTGCGGTGGTGGGTCCTCGGCGCGGCCGCGGTGTTCGTCGCCTGCGACTTCGTGTTCTCGGTGCTCTTCTCCTGGCCGCGCAACGAGATCATGTTCGTCGACCCGGCCGGCACGCACCCGCCGGAGTACCTGCGCCAGGTCGCCGGCGAGTTCGTCGCCGGCCACCGGGTGCGCCTGGCCGGCGGCGCGCTGACCGCCGCGCTGACCTTCACCGCGCTGCTGCGCTGGGTCCGGATCACCGCCCGGGTCCCGGCTGCGGCCGAGCCGGTCGGTGCCGGCCGGTGACCGCTGTCGTGGCCGTGCCGCTGTGCCGCACCGGGCCCGCGGTCGGCCGTCGCGGGGCCGGACGCAGCCCGTCCCGGTCGTCGCCCGGCAGCGAGGAGCCCACAGCATGACCGCGACCCCGTCCGGCCCCGACCTGCGGGTGCTGCACCTGCCGACCGGCGAGACGATCCGGGTCCTCGCCTCCGGTCAGGACAACGGCGGCGCCGCACTCGAGGTCGACGCGCTCCTCCCGCCGGGTCTGGCCGGCCCGCCGCGGCACCGCCACCGCACGCAGACCGAGACCTTCACCGTGCGCGAGGGACGGCTGCGGGTGGTCGTCGGCCGGGACACCCGTGTGCTCACCGCGGGGGAGACGGTGACGGTCCCTCCCGGGGTGACCCACGGCTTCGCCAACCCCTTCGACGAGCCGGCGCGGATCCGCATGCGGGAGACCCCCGCCGGGCCCCTCGAGGAACAGTTCCGTGCGCTCGCCGGCAGCGGCCGGTTCCCACCGATCGGTCTGCTGGCCACGATCAACGTGCGCCACGGCCTGCCCTTCGCCGTCCACGGCGTCCCGGACCTGGTGCAGGAACCGGTGTGGCGACTGCTGGCGCGCGCCCACCGGCTCCGCCTCCGGCTGTGGGCGCCCGCGCGACGGTGAGGGTCCCCTCGGGCGGTCGCCGCGCCGACGCGCGAGGACGTCCGCCGACCCGTCGGGCTTCCTACCCTGACGTCGTGCCCGATCCCAGGGACGTCTCCGCGCACGGCGACGAGGTGGACCCACGCCGGGCCGACCTGCTGCTCGCCGCGGCGCAGACCCTCGCCGTGGCGCTGGTCATCGCGGCCGACCTGGAGGGGACCGGCCGGGCGACCCTCGGCGCCCACGTGTTCGCCGTCGGGTTCGGCGCCCTGGCCCTGGCGGGTCGCCGCGCTCCTCGCCTGGTCCTGGTGCTGACCGTCTCCTGCGTCTTCGCCTACTACGCCCTCGGCTTCCCTCCCATCGGCATCGTCCTGCCGGCCGTCGCCGCCCTCTACCGCGCGGCCGACGTCGGTGCCCTCCGCTGGGCGGTCGCAGCGGGGACGGTCCTGGTCGCCGTGGCCGCCTGGGCCCGGGTCGCCGAGGGGCTGCCCACCAGGTACCTGCTCAGCTACGAGTTCCTCACCAACGTGGCGCTCGCCGCCGCGGCGATCGCACTCGGCGTGAGTGTCCGTGCCCGCCGGGAGGCCCGGCTCTCCCAGCAGCGGCTGCGGGCGCTGGCGGCCGCCGAGCAGGCTCGCGAGGCCGAGGGCCGGCTGCAGGCCGAGCGCGTGCGCATCGCCCAGGACCTGCACGACTCCGTCGGCCACGCCATGTCGGTGATCGCCCTGCACGGCAACGTCGCCGCCGAGGCCATCGGCCGCGACGACGAGGTGGCCCGGCGGGCGGTCGAGCAGATCGGGCTGGCGACCTCCGCCCAGCTGCGGGAGCTGCGGGCCACGGTGAAGCTCCTCCGGTCCCCCCGGGGTGACGTCGAACGCGGAGCGGTGGGCCTCGCCGGGCTCGGGCGGCTGGCCGACGCCGCCCGGGAGGCCGGGGTCGTGGTGGACCTCGACGTCAGCGTCGGCGAGGTCCACCTGGACCGGGCCGTCGAGGCGGCCGCCTACCGGATCGTGCAGGAGTCGCTGACCAACGTCATCCGGCACTCGGGAGCCACCCACGCGGCGGCCACCGCCACCGTGCGGGGGGACCGGTTGGAGCTGGTGGTCGCCGACGACGGTCCCGGAGGTCGCCCGGCCGGGCCGTCGTCCGCGGGGAGTGGTCAGGGGCTGGCCGGCATGCGGGAGCGGGCCGAGGTGCTCGGCGGGCAGCTCACCACCGGGCGCAGCGCGACCGGCGGATTCGAGGTGCGCGCGGTGCTGCCGGTGAGGTTGGACCCGTGATCCGGGTCGTGCTCGTCGACGACCAGGAGCTCGTGCGCACGGGTCTGCGGACCCTCGCCGAGCACGACGGCGACATCACCGTCGTCGGCGAGGCCGGCACCGGTCGCGCGGGCCTGGCCCGCATCCGCGAACTGCGCCCCGACGTCGTCCTCATGGACGTCCGCATGCCGGAGATGGACGGCCTCCAGGCGACCCGCGAGGTCGTCGCGGACCCGCAGCTGCGCGACGTCCGCGTGCTGGTGCTCACCACCTTCGACGAGGACGAGCACGTGTTCGAGGCCATCCGCGCCGGCGCGGCCGGCTACCTGCTCAAGGACGTCTCGCCGACGGACCTGCGCCAGGGGATCCGCGTCGTGGCCGCGGGCGAGTCGCTGCTGTCGCCCTCGGTCACCCGGACGGTGCTGCGGTCCCTGGCCGACCGGCTGCAGGCCACGGTGGACGACACGCCGCTGCAGGCGCTCACCGGGCGGGAGACGGAGGTCCTCGCCCTCGTGGGCCGGGGCCTGTCCAACGAGGAGATCGGCCGGGAGCTGTTCCTCTCCCCGGCCACGGCGCGCACCTACGTCTCCCGGCTGCTGACCAAACTCGGTGCCCGCGACCGCGCCCGGCTGGTGGTGCTGGCCTACGAGACCGGGCTCGTCGTCCCGGGGACGTGAGCCCGCCCTCCGAGGGGGACCGACCGGCCGCGCGTGTATCAGCGGGCCCCGCCCGGCACTCCGTCCGGTGCAGGCGCGGACCGGCCACCGGCTCGGGGGAGTGGCCGGTCCCCGCCGCAGGCTCTCCACCCGAACCGCACCCGGGAGTGGCCCATGTCGGCGCAGGAGCTCGGTCGCGAGGGCCCGCAGGTGCCCTACGAGGCACTGCTCACCGGTCTCCGCCGGTTCATCCGGACCGAGGGGGAGTGCTACCTCGACGATCCGAACGTCTGCTCCATCGGCCTCGGCCACAAGGTGGCCGACGGCCGGGAGACGCCGGAGCTGGCGGTGCAGTTCACCGTGGAGGAGAAGTGCGCCGAGCCGGAGGCCCTCACCGCGCTGGGCACCACCCCGGTCCCGGAGTCGATCACGGTCGCGGGCGTCCGGATCCCGACCGACGTGCTGGAGCGCCGCTCCCTGCCGGCGTTCACCGGGGAGGACGACGGCCCCCCACCCCGCGGCTTCGTGCGTCTGGAGGACCTCCTCCTGGAGCTCGAGGTCGCGGGACTGCGGGTGGGCGCCGCCGACGTCGACCGGCGACCCCGGGAGGGAGCCCTCCGCCGGTAGCGGCCGCCGAGGGGCAGGGCCCGGCGCTCAGGCGTGCCGCTGTCGCCGGACGCGCCCGCGACGACGGCCGGAGGCGGTGCGGCCGGCCGGTCCACGGGCGCGGTGCCCCTGACGCCGGCCGAGCGGTGCGCGTGGGGGAGCGGGAACGGGACGTTGCCGGGCGTCGGTATCAGCGGCGCCCTCCCGTCGGTCCGATCCACGGGCGGCCGGTTCGGCGCCCGGGTCGACTCCCCGACCAGCCGGCGCGGACCCCGCGTCCCGCGCCGCAGGCGACTCCGACAAGGCGAACCGATGAAGATCTACGACCCCGCGGACGGCGTCGTCTACGTCCACCTCGGCCGCGACGAGGACCGGTGCCCGCCTCTCCCGGCCGGCGCTCGTCCCTGCACCTCGCTGCCCGCCGGATACGCCAACACGTCGATGCGCGCCCGCCTCCGGCTAACCGAAGACGCCCTCGGCCAGGGAGTGCAGCGCGCGCATGCCGGGGGCGAACAGGTACTCGGTGCCGCGGGTCACCACGAGGTCGGGTCGCACCGGGACGAACCGGGGGCGCCCCTCGGGCATCGGGATGGTCATCTTGTCGCTCCCCCCGGCGCCCCCGGCGAACCAGTCACGGTCGTCGCCGAGCCCGAAGCTGTCGCCGTCGTTGCACCAGTGCACCTGGATGGTCTCGAACTGGCGGGCGATGTCGGCGTTGAAGCAGAGGAACAGCAGCCCGCGGCGCCCGGGATCGCCGTCGGCCTCCGGGTCGTAGGGGTCCCCGTAGGGCATCCCCCGGCGGATGATCCGGTGCCGGGCGGTCAGCCGGCCGCTGTCCCGGAGCGCCCCGCCGAAGTCGAGCGCGTCCCGGGGGTTGACCCGGCGCACGTGGGCCCCCAGCGGGCACCGGTGACCGTCGCGGTCGTCGGGCAGGTACCGGAAGTCGTTGGCCGGCTGGTCGACCGCCACGTCGCTGAGGTCGCCCGGAGCGCGGTACGGCTGGCTCTCCAGCGGCGTGCCGTCGCGCCAGCGACCCATGACCTTCGCCGCGACGAGCTCCGGGGGCAGCCCCGTGCGGCGCGCCGCCTCGGCGAGCAGGGCCCGGAAGGCGGGCACGTCCTGCTCGAGCTTGCGGTAGACGACGTAGGTGCCGTTGCGGACCAGGTCCGGGTGTGGCTCGGTCTCCACCTGACCGTCCTCGTCGCGGTGGCCGAGGAGGAACTCGCCGAGCCGTACCGGCCGCCACCCGCCACCCGGCAGGGGGACGCCGACGCCGCTGTCCCAGGGCGCCCGGTGGCTGCTCGGCCGGTCGACGCCCTCGATGTCGGGCTGGGAGAACCCGTCGGCGTAGCCGAAGTGCTCCCGCCGGTGGGCCAGCTCGTGCGTCTCCTGCACGTCGGCGACCGTCAGGCCGGGGACGGCCTCGACCTCGCCGCGCCACCGGTCCCGTTCCCGCGCCAGCGCGTCCCGCTCCCGCGTGCAGGCGGTCAGCACCAGGTGCACGTGGCCGGTGCCCAGGTGGCGGTCCCACCCCCGCGGGTCACTGGGCCCGACGTCGCCCAGCGCGGCGGCCCGGTCGCGGGTCGACGCGCGGAACGCCTCCGGGAACCGGGCCAAGAGCGCCGGCCGGAGCCCCAGCCGCTCGAACCCGCGGTAGGTGACCGCGACGTTGAGGGTGGCGTCGGGCCGCTCCTCCTGCGGCCAGCGGGCCGCGGTCGTCACCCGCCCCTCGACCCGGCGGAGGCACTGCCGGGCCGCCTCGGCGGTGTCGGCGTGCACGAGCAGGTGGACGGCGTGGCCGAAGCCGTAGCCGTTGAGGATGTTGCCCTGGACGTCGTCCAGGGGGAGCGCGCTGTCCATGGCTCAGGTCCCGCCGTCCGCGAACTCGGTGAGGAAGGCCTCCTGCAGGTCCACGTCGTCGCAGCCCTGGGTCTGCGCCGCGAACCGCGCGTGCCGGCGGCGGAGGTCGAGGGCGTCGCCGACCTCCCGCACCGTGGCGTCGTACGCGGCGAACCACCGGTGCACCGGCAGCCGGTTGTGCAGCAGGTAGCGGCAGAACTCGGCGGCCCGGTCGTGTCCGGGATAGCCGACGCAGTGGCCCCACACCGCGTCGGCGTCGCGCCCCAGCCCGGTGCGGAGGTCCTCCACGTGCCGCTCGGGCGGGCGGTTGGCGGTGCTGGTGAACAGCAGGTACTGCATCCGCAGCGGCCGCGTCCGGCGGGGGAGGCCGCGGTACCGCCAGGGCGTCCCGGAGAGCACGACCACGCGCGCGAAGTGCGTCTCGGCCACCCGGCTGAAGGGGCTGTCCCCGGCCACGGGCAGCCGCGCCAGGGACTCCCGGAGCGCGCGCTCCTCGCCGGGGACCACCGGCGTCAGCACGGTGAGCGGGGTGGCCGGCCAGGTGCGGTTCACAGGTCCCCCTCCCGTCGGGCGAGGAAGCCGCGGTAGAGCACGGCGAACTCCTCGGCGGTGGTGGTCCGGGCGGCGCGGGCGAGGTACCGGTGCTCCTTCGCCACCTCCAGCGCCGAGAGGACGGTGCGGACGGTGGCCTCGGGGTGGGCCGCCCAGCAGTGGGCCCCGGGCACGGCCAGCTCGCCGATGTAGCCCGCCAGCGCGGTGACCGACCGGGTGCCCGGGAACCCCCACGAGGTGCGCCAGATGTTCCGGACCTTCGAGCCGACCGCGTGCACGAACGTCTCGACGTAGGGCTCCGTCGGCGCGCTGTAGACGGTCTCCCAGAGCAGGACCCCGTGCGGCAGCCGTTCGGCGACCTGTGGTCGGCCGTTGGAGGGCGGACGGGGGAGGACGGTCCACCGGATGAAGTGCACCGACTTCAGCGGACCGAGGCCGGTGAGCGCCGGGATCCGGCCGGTCAGCGCGAACAGCAGCCGCAGGCGCACGCCCCCGAAGGGCCGGAGCGCCGTGAGCACGGTGATCATGCCCGCCCGGCCGGCGGTGTCGGGTCGCAGCGCGGCCGCCCGGGGGGTCACGGACGCCGCCGGCGCGGGTGCGTCCGCCTGGGCCCGGGCGACGACCGCGGTCCGGCCCGGCGTCGGGAAGGAGCGGTACCTCATGGCCGGCTCCGCTCGCCGAGCTCGACCTCGAGGCGACCGGGGAACAACCCGTCCCAGCGGGTGCGCCCGGCGGGACCGGGCGCGCGCCGCAGCTCCTCCGAGCGCAGCAGGGGGGCCAGGAGCGCCGGGACCTGGATGCCCATCGCGTGCTCCCCGGGGCACCGGTGCGGACCGCCTCCGAAGACCTGGTACTGCGCCGCGGCCCGCGTGGCGTCGAAGTCCTCCGGGTTCGGGACGGCGGTCTCGTCCCACATCGCCGAGTGCGTGCCGACGAAGACCACGGTGCCCGGGGTCACGGGCCGGGCCCGCGGGGTGCCCGCGGCCAGCGTCGTCGCCGCGGTGCACCGGCGCGGCAGCCGCGGCTGGACCGGCCGGAACCGGTAGACCTCCCACAGCAGGCGGCGCAGCTCGCCCAGGTCGCCGCCCCGCGCGGCGCGCCGGGCCAGCTCCAGGGCGGGGGGACGGTCCAGCAGCTCGTCGATCCCGAGCAGCGCCGCCCGCGCGCCGTGCCACAGCCAGCCGATGGCCATCCCGATGACGTTGCCGCGGATCTCCGCGTCGTCCAGCGCGGTGCCGGGAGCCGACTCCTGCCGCTCCACCAGTCGCCGCACCAGCGTGTCGGGCCCTCCGGGGGTCCGCCGGACCTCCTCGACCAGGGAGGTCAGGTGCGCCTCCCACCGCCGCCACGCGACCTCGGCCCGCTGCGCCACGGACGGGATCTCCCCGCGGTTGAGGAAGATGTGCTCGAACAGGTCACGGCCCCACTGCAGGCGGGTCTCCCGGTCCGGGCCGGGGATCCCGACGTACTCGTCGAGGACGTCGTCGAACACCGGCTGCACCAGCTCGGCGACGACCTCCAGGCGTCCGGTGCCGCAGGCGTGCGCCACCCGGGCCTCCGCACCCGCCGTCGTCCGTCGCCGGAGGCGGTCGGCGTCCGTACAGCGCAGCACGGCGTCGATCTCGGCGCGCTGCCGACGGTGCTCGGCGGGCTCGGACCCGAGGAGGAACGCCCCGGGCAGGTGGTGCGCGTACGGCCAGGCGAAGGCCTCGGTGCGGTCGAGCACCTCGTCGACGTCCGCGCGACGCGTCACCACGACCAGCGACCGCCCGACGCGGGACAGGGGCCAGTGCCGGCGCACCGGCCCGAGGCGGGCCACCCGGTTGGTGCTGAGCACCTGCGCCAGCCGGCCCGACAGCCACCGCCGGAACTCGTCGACGAGCAGCGGGGGCGGGGCGTCGGCGCGCTCCTGGGACACCTGCACGGCGATCACCGCCCCTGGGTCGCGGGGATCCGGTCGGGGAGCGGCCAAGCTAGTGACCCGGCTCACGATCGGTCGATACTCCGGCGGCCCACCTCGGGTGTCGGGTGACGGACCGCAACCAGACGACCACGTCGAGCCAGCAGTAGGCGGCTCGTCCCGACGCGACGACGTCGTCCACCGACAGCTCGGCCGGGGGGACCTCCGCGGGGGACCGCGGGACCGCCTCGTCCCGGACCTGCTCGTCCGACACCCGGAGCGCGAGGTCCATCAGCTGTCCGTCGTCCCACCGGGGGCGACTCGTCCGTCTCACCGGCCCACCTCCCTCCAGGTACCCGCCCTCGCACCGGGACCGAGGGGGACGGCGGTGGGTCCCGACCACGTCGGTGTGGGACAGAGGGACCGATCCCCGCGGCTGATACACCGGGCGCGGGATCAGCAGGCCCCGGGCAGCGGGGCGTCAGCGGCGACGGATCCGGGTGTGCCGACGGTCGCCCGGTCCCTACAGTCGGCTCATGAGCCGGGCGCTCAGGTACACCCCGCCCCTCGCCAGCCGGCACCTGATCGTGCGGCCCCGGCTCCTGGCGCCGCTGCGCAGCCGGTTCGAGCGCCCGCTCACCGCGGTCGTGGCGCCCGCCGGCTTCGGCAAGACCACGCTGCTGGCGCAGGCCGTGAGCGAGAACGCGCTCTCCCCGTCGGGAGAGGACCGCTGGCTGACCTGCCAGCGGGACGACACGACGCTGTCGGTCCTGGCGTCGGGCGCCTTCGCCGCGGTGGGGCTCTCCGCTCCCGTGCCGGAGGACCCGCGGCAGGCTGCCGTCGCGGTGGCCGAGGCCCTGTGGAGCGCGGCGCCGCGCCAGGTCGCGCTGGTCCTCGACGACGTCCACCTGGTGACCCCGGGGTCGCCGGCGGCCCGGTTCCTCGGCCACCTGGTCGAGGAGCTGCCGGGCAACGGGCACCTCGTCCTCGCCTCCCGCCCGCCGCTGCCGCTGTCGGTCTCCCGCCTCGTCGCCAGCGGTGGGGCGGTGGTGCTCCGGGAGGCCGACCTGCAGTTCCGCGAGGACGAGGTGGCCGAGTTCGCCGAGACCCGCGGGGTGTCGCCGGAGCTGCTCAGCGACGTCGGCGGCTGGCCGGCCCTGGCCGAGCTGACCGCCACGGCGGGCCCCTTCGCGGTCAGCGGGTACGTCTGGGAGGAGCTGCTCACCCAGCTGTCCCCGGAGCGCCGCTCCGCCCTGGCGCTGCTCGTCGCCGTGGGCGGCGCGGACGAGGAGCTCGCCGCGGAGCTGCTCGGCCGGGACGTGGACCTCCGGGCCCTCCTCGAGGGGCTGCCGCTGGTCGTGCGGTCGCGCTCGGGGTGGTGGTCGCTGCACGGGTTGTGGGCCGCGGCCCTGCAGCACCGCCTCGATGCCGGCCAGGTGGCCGACGCACGGCGGACCGCGGCCGCCGTCCTGCGCAGCCGCGGCCAGTACCACGAGGCGATGGGGCTGCTGCTCGACGCCCGCGCGTGGGACGACGTCCGCGGGCTGGTCGTCGAGGTCTGCGAGTGCTGCACCGCGCTGGTGCCGACCGACGTCCTCGAGTCGTGGCTGCACCGGTTGCCGCGCGAGGTGCGAGGGACCCCCGAGGGTCTGCTGCTCGCCGCCATGGTGGCCGAGCCGACCAGCCCGGCCGCGGCCGAGGAGCTCCTCGGCCAGGCGCTCACCGACGCCCAGGCCGCTCCCGGTGTGCGCTACGCCTGCGTGAACGCGCTGGTCCAGCTGGCGTTCTGGCGCAACGACCGGGGACGGATGGAGTTCCTGCTGCAGCAGCTGGAGGAGCTGGCGCGCGAGGGGCACCCGGGGGCGCCGGCGTTCGTCGCGCTCCTGCGGGGCGTGCTGGCGCGCGCCACCGACGAGGTCCGGACGGCGCTCGCGGCCCCGGGTCTGGTGTCCGGGACGACGCTCAACCCGGTGCAGGACTGGCTGCACGCCCAGCTCGTGCTGCTGAGACTGGGGGACGCCGCGACCGGCGAGGTCCTCGCCCGGCGGTCGCTGTCCCACACGGCGACGACGATGCACGGCGTCTCCCGGTGTCTGCTGCTGGAGTCCTTCCGCCTCCGGGGGCGCCTGGACGAGGCGGAGCGACTGCTGCCGTACCTGCTCGCCGACATGCAGCCGGCCAAGGTGCTGACCTCACCGGAGCTCGCGACCTGCGCGGTCTCCCTGCTCGACGTCCTCGGCCGGCGGGAGGAGGCGGGGAGGCTCCTCGCGACGTCGCGGTCGATCCTCGGCGCCTCCCCGGTCGCGTGGGCCCCCCTCGCGGGGGCGCTCGCGGAGGCCTTCCACGCGCTCTCGACGGGGGAGGAAGCACAGGCGGCCGCCATGCTGCGGTCGGTCCCGGCGCGCGGAGGCGCGCGCCACTCGGCCGCCGTGCGGGCCTCCCCGGTCGCGCTGCCCCTGCTCTACGTGCTGACCCCCGAGGTCCGGGAACGCTGGGACGCCGAGCCGCCACCGGGTGCCCTCGCCGACCTGCACGCCGGGGCCCGCGCCCTCGTCGAGCTGCGCGAGCGCGGGACGACGGCGGCGGTCGCGGCCATCCCCGCCGGCGCCTGGCCGGCGCTGCGCGCCCTCCTCCCGGTGCCGTGGGTGACCGAGCTGGCCCTGGGGCTCGTGGCGGCCGGTCAGGACGCCGGGCGGGCACTGGTCGAGGAGCTCGGCCCCGCGGCCCGGGCGTCCCTGCGGGCCCAGGCCGCGACGGCGCGCCGGGACCTCGCGGCCACCGCCCGCTCCCTGCTGCGGACGATCCCGGCGGTGCCGGCCGCACGGCTGCACCTGCGGGTCCTCGGTCCGCTGGAGCTGCGCCGCGACGGGGTGGCCGTGACCGCGCCGGAGCTGCGCAGGGAGCGCGTGCGTCAGCTCCTGGGCTACCTGCTCACCCACGACCGGCCGACCCGCACCGCCATCACGGCGGAGCTGTGGCCCGACCTCGACGACGTGGCGGCCGGCCGGAACCTGCGGGTCACCCTCGCCTACCTGCAGAACGTCCTCGAGCCCGACCGGGGGGACCTGGACCCGCCGTACTTCCTCCGGAGTGCCGGGCCCGTGCTGCACCTGGTGACCGATGAGGCGCTGGAGATCGACCTGCTGCAGTTCGAGCGCGCGCTGGACGAGGCCACCCGCCTGGAGCGGCAGGGCGTGCCCTCGGCCGCCCTGGCGGCCTACCGCCGGGCGGCGGACCTCTGGGGCGGCGACCTCCTCGCCGACGTGGTCGGCGGGGCCTGGCTGGAGTGGGAGCGCGACCGGCTGCGCAGCAGGTTCGTCGCCGCCGCCGTCCGTGCCGGGGACCTGCTGCTCGCACGGGGGGACGCCGAGACGGCCAGGACCCTCGCCGAGCGCGCCCTGCGCGCCGACGACTGCGCGGAGGACGCCTACCAGCTCCTCGTCGCCGTCCACCTGGCCGACGGCGACCTCGTCGACGCCTCCCGCGCGCTCCGGCGCTGCCAGCAGATGCTGGCCGAGCTCGGGGTGCCACCCCAGCGGCGGACCCGCGCGCTCGCGCAGCAGCTGGCCGCCCGCCGCTGACGCCTCCGCGTGCACCCGGTCCGGGGCGCGCGCCGTGCGCCTGACCAGCGATCCTGCCCGCCCGCCGTCCCGCTGGCGCTCCGCTAGCGCGGCCCCCGGAACCTCCGTCCAGCCGGCGTGGTGCGCCGGGCGGACGAGAGGGGTCGGGACATGGAGCCTGCAGGGGTCACCATGCTGGTCACGCGGGCCGCCGAGGGGGACCAGGAGGCCTGGAACGCGATCGTCGACGAGTACGCCGGCCTGCTGCGGTCGGTCGTCCGCGGGTTCCGCCTCAACGAGGCGCAGGCCGCGGACGCGGTGCAGACGACGTGGCTGCGGCTCGTCGAGCACGTCGCCGACCTCCGGGAGCCCGAGCACGTGGCGGGATGGCTGAAGACGACCGCCCGGCGGGTGTGCCTCGAGATCATCCGGCAGAACGGCCGGGAGCGGCTCGTGGACGGCGACGAGGACCGGACCTGGGGCAGCGGCCGCCCGCCGGGCGACCTCGAGCCGGACGGCCCGGAGGCGTCCGCGCTGCGGCACGAGCAGGTGTTGCTCGTCCGTGCCGCGCTGGCCGACCTGCCCGACCGGCACCGCCGGCTGCTGGACCTGCTGCTCCTGTGCCCTCCGGTGAGCTACCGGGAGATCAGTGCCCGCCTCGGCATGCCGGTCGGCAGCATCGGCCCGACCCGTGCCCGGATCCTCGCGCACCTGCGGGAGGCACTCGCCGAGGCCGGGGTGCACGACCTCGTGCTGAGCTGAGCACCTCGTCGGGGGCTCCGCGCGGCCGGCACGTCGGTCGCGCGGGACCCGGACGCGCGGACGCCCCGGACCGCGGGGAGCGGGCCGGGGCGTCCGGACAGGTGGTGCCTACCGCAGGTCGAAGCGGTCGAGCTCCATGACCTTGACCCACGCCGCGACGAAGTCCTGCACGAACTTCTCCTGCGCGTCGTCGGAGGAGTACACCTCGACGATGCCCCGCAGGACCGAGTTCGAGTTGAAGACCAGGTCGGCCGCGGTGGCCGTGCGGACGACGTTGCCGTCCGCGTCCCGGCCCTCGTAGACGCCCTCGCTCTCGGCCGAGGTGCCCCACGAGACGCCCAGGTCGAGCAGGTTGCGGAAGAAGTCCTGCGACAGCACGCCCGGCCGGTCGGTGAACACGCCGTGCTGCACGCCACCGGTGTTGGCGCCGAGCACCCGCAGGCCGCCGACGAGGAGGGTCATCTCCTTCGCGGTCAGGCCGAGCATGTAGGCGCGGTCGACCAGGAGCGTCTCCGGCTGGAGCTTGGTCCCCGGCGAGATCCAGTTCCGGAAGCCGTCGGCCTTCGGCTCGAGCCAGCCGAAGTTCTCGACGTCGGTCTGCTCCTGGGACGCGTCGGTCCGCCCCGGGGAGAAGGGCACGGTGACCTGGACGCCGGCGTCGGCGGCGGCCTTCTCGACCGCCGCGCTGCCGCCGAGCACGATGAGGTCGGCGAGCGAGACCTTCGTCCCCGTCTGCTGCTCGAACTCGGCCTTCACCCGCTCGAGCACCGGCAGGACGTCGCGGACGCCCTCGTTGACCGCCCAGCCGATCTGCGGCTCGAGGCGCAGCCGCCCGCCGTTGGCGCCACCGCGGTTGTCGGTGCTGCGGAACGACGCCGCCGACGACCAGGCCGTGTGCACCAGCTGCGACACGGTCAGCCCGGAGGAGAGCAGCCGCTGCTTGAGGTCGGCGATCTGCGCCTCACCGACGAGCTCGTGGTCGACCGCCGGCACCGGGTCCTGCCAGATGAGGTCCTCGCCGGGCACGTCGGGGCCGAGGTAGCGGGACTTCGGGCCCATGTCGCGGTGCAGCAGCTTGAACCAGGCCCGGGCGTACTGGTCGGCGAAGTACTCGGGGTCGTTGCGGAACCGCTCGGCGTACCGGCGCAGCTCGGGGTCGACCTTGAGCGCCATGTCGGCCGTCGACATCATCGGCGGGTTCTTCTTGCCCTCGATGTGTGCGTCGGGCACGAGCTCCTGCGCCTCGGGGTTGGTCGGCTTCCACTGCTTGGCGCCCGCCGGGCTCTCGGTCAGCTCCCAGTCGAAGTCGAACAGCGTCTCCCAGTAGGAGTTGTCCCACTGGGTCGGCGTCGGGGTCCAGGCACCCTCGAGGCCGCTGGTGATCGTGTCGGCGCCCTTGCCCGTGCCGAACTGGTTGTGCCAGCCGAGGCCGTTGCCGTGCACCGGGCAGCCCTCGGGCTCCGGGCCGACCAGCGACGGGTCGCCCGCCCCGTGCGCCTTGCCGAAGGTGTGGCCGCCACCGATCAGCGCGACGGTCTCCTCGTCGGTCATGCCCATCCGGCGGAAGGTGACCTTGATGTCGTGCGCCGAGGCGAGCGGGTCGGGCTGGCCCTTCGGGCCCTCGGGGTTGACGTAGATGAGCCCCATGGTGACGTTCGCCAGCGGGCCCTCGTCGAGGTCGAGCGGGTCCTCGCCGACGTAGCGCTCGTCGCCGAGCCAGGTGTCCTCCGGACCCCAGAAGACCTCCTCGGGCTGCCAGGTGTCCTCGCGGCCGAAGGCGAAGCCGAAGGTGGGCAGGCCCATGTCGTCGTGGGCGACGTTGCCGGCGAGCACCAGTAGGTCGGCCCACGACAGCTTGCGTCCGTACTTCTGCTTGATCGGCAGCAGCAGGCGGCGGGCCTTGTCCAGGCTCGCGTTGTCGGGCCAGCTGTTGAGAGGGGCGAACCGCTGTGCGCCCTGGCCGCCGCCGCCGCGACCGTCGGCGATGCGGTAGGTGCCGGCCGCGTGCCACGACATGCGGATGAACAGCGGGCCGTAGTGGCCCCAGTCGGCCGGCCACCAGTCCACCGACGTGCGCATGAGCTGGCGCAGGTCGCGCTTGAGCTCCTCGACGTCGAGCTTCGCGAACTCGGCCTTGTAGTCGAAGTCCTCGCCCAGCGGGTCGGAGTCCCTGGAGGGCTTGTTCAGCACCGACAGGTCGACCTGGTTGGGCCACCAGTCCCGGTTCGTGCGCGGGCGCCCCCCGGTGTGCGCCTCCGGCGACGGGATCGCCGGGTTCTCGCTCTCGCTGGTGCTCTCGGTCTGGACCTTGTTGGTCTCGTCCTTCACGGTGTGCCTCTCTGTGTGGTGCGGAGGGTGGGGGCAGTGCCGGCCGCGCAGGACGGGCAGCGTCCCCAGAACAGGACCTCGGCCTCGTCGATCACGAAGCCGGCGTCGGTGGGAGGGGTGAGGCACGGGGCGGCGCCGGTGGTGCAGTCGACGTCGGCGATGGCCCCGCAGTCGCGGCAGACCACGTGGTGGTGGTTGTCGCCGACACGGGCCTCGTAGCGGGCGTCGGAGCCCTCCGGCTGGATGCGCCGCACGAGGCCCGCGTCCACGAGCGCGTGCAGCACGTCGTACACCGCCTGGTGCGACACCGCACCGAGGCGGGCGCGCGCCGCGCCGATCAGGGACTTGGTGTCGAGGTGCGGCTGCGCACGGACGGCGTCCAGCACCGCGACGCGTGGCCGGGTGACCCGCAGACCGGCCGCGCGCAGGACGCGCTCGAGGTCTGCGGTGTCCGCCACAGCGGCATCGTGACGGCCCTTCCTTGACCAAGTCAAGAAACAGCGCCGGGCGGCCGTCCGGTCCGTGTGGGAGCCGGCGCGGTGGGCGTCGAGGTCGACGTCATCCGGCCGGGGGAGTGCACTCACGCGCGGTCACGGGGAAGGATGTGTCCCTCCTCGGTGGGCGGTCGTGATCTGCCCGTTCACCGTCCGCAGCCTCACGCTGCGGAGTCGAGACGAGCGAAGGGTGGCCGTGGCTGACGACCGGAGCGCAGCGCTCGTCGTGCGGGCGTGGCGGGAGGAGGGGGTCGACGGGTTCCGCGCCCGGGTGGTCGCGGTGGGCCTCGGCGCGTCGGAGCAGGACCGCACGATCGCCGTCGCCTCGTCCCCGGGTGAGGTCCTCGATGCGGTCGGTCACTGGCTCGACGAGTTCGTGGGTGACCAGACCGATACGGATTGACACCGTTTCGCACGGCTCCGAGCATCTCGGCTGCGAGGCACCTGACGTCTCCCGCACCTCGTCCCGGAGGTGCGCGAGGAGGTGTGGCACGTGACTGTCGCCCCGGCCCCATGGGTCACGCTGCTGGACGGGTTCTCCCTGTGCCTCGGTGAGGGCACGTCACGCAGGTCGCTGGAGGACCTGCCGCGGGGTGTACAGCGACTGGTGGCGCACATCTGCCTCTCCGGACGACCACCCCGGACGGCCATCGCCGGGCGCCTGTGGCCGGACGTCCCGGAGGACCACGCCCATGGCAGCCTGCGGTCGGCCCTGTGGCGCCTGCACAAGGTGGCGCCCGGCCTGGTGGAGGTCAGCGGGAGCACGCTCACGCTGGCGGACGGTGTCCGGGTCGACGTGTGGGAGCTGGGGGACTGGGCCCGGCGGGTGCGCGACCCGAGGGCCTGCCTGGCCGACGTCGAGGTCCCCGACGTCGGCCTGGCCGGCGAGCTGCTGCCCGGGTGGTACGACGACTGGGTCCTGCTCGAGCGGGAGCGGCTGCGGCAGCTGCGCATGCACGCGCTCGAAGCGGCCGCCGACCGCCTGGCCGCAGCCGGGCGCCACGGCGACGCGCTGCAGGCCGCCTACGCCGCCGTGCGTGCCGAGCCGCTCCGGGAGTCCGCGCACCGGACGGTCATCCGCGTCCACCTCGCCGAGGGCAACGTCGTCGAGGCGCTGCGGGCCTACGACCGGTTCCGGGAGATGATCGCCGACGAGCTCGGCGTACAGCCCGGCGAGCACATGGCCCTCCTGGTCCGCGGTCTCCTCGGATCCCGCCACGACTCCTGCCGGGTGGGCGTCCGCGCGTCGTGACGTGCCCGTGGCGGCCCGGCCGGGACCTCGGGGTGATGGCCTGCGATCAGCGCGTGGCGGTGACCCGGGCGGCGGTGACCAGGCGGACGACGTCCACCACGGACCCGGTGTCGATCCGGTCGTCGGCGGGTGTGTGGTAGCGGGGGCTCATCTCGGCCGGTGGCGCGCTGGTCCGGGGCCCGGTGAACAGGTCCTCCGAGACCAGGCGAGCGGGAAGCCGTTGTGCTGGAAGCTGTAGTGGTCAGTGCGGGCCTCGGGCGGGGTCCCGCTCGCCGTCGTGCGGGTACGGCTGGAGCGCCGGCAGTGCGGGGGAGACCTGCGCGACGAGCGCGGCGACCGTCCGTGCCAGCGCCAGGGACCGGTCCTCGAGCGTGGGCGAGGGGCTGGACCCGGCGTGCAGCTCGAAGGTGCGCCCGGCCAGCACGTCCCAGCCGATCACGTCCATCTGGAAGACGGCGGTGATCGGGGTGACGAGGAGGTCCTGGTCCCTGCGTGGGCCGGGCTCCTCACCAGCTCGTGCTCTCCGGCGTCAGATGGGAGGAACCGCACGGCCCGGCCGGGCAGGCGGAGCCGAGCGTCGCGGCGTGCGCCGCAGGGCCGGTCGCGAAGACGTCCGCGGAGTCGCCGTCCGGACGTGCAGCAGCGCCAGCGGCAGGTCCCGCAGCGCAGCGCGCCAGTCCCCGTCCGCGCGCTCAGGGGGGACCGTGACGCGCAGGGAGCGCGGGGGGCTCCGCCGTCCAGTACGGCCGCCACCAGCGCCGGGTGCGGCACGACCAGCGGCACGGCCCGGAGGGCCTGGGGCGCTCGCCGGCGTCCTCGCCGACAGAGACGACCCGCTTGGCTCCGCCGGCACGCTCCTCGGCCTGCTCGAAGACGCGCGGGGTCTCCTCGGGGCCGTGGAGCACCAGGGAGGGCTCCAGGAGGCTCCGGAGGGCGGTGGCCGCGAGTGCCCGGTCGAGGGCGTCGGGAGGCGCCGGACCGGGATCGGAGACGACCCCCAGGCGCGCACCGCGGTCTCGCAGTGCCCCGAGCACCTCCGGCACGTGGGGGAGCGCCGGTCTGCAGCATGCGGGGACACCGTCACGCGGTCGTCACCGTCCACCCGGGGGCGCACGGGCGACGGCGCGTCCTCGGGGCGCGCGGGCGGGCCGGGGTCAGGCGGAGCCGGCGGCCGCGGTCCCGACGGGGCCGGCGACCTCCGCGTGGCCCAGGTAGCGCGCGATCGCGTGCGGATCGGTGTCGTTCTCGACCTCGACGTCGGTCAACGGGGCACCCCAGGACTTCGCCAGCGGGTGGCCGAGGGCGACGACGTCGTTGACGTCGTACGCGGTCAGCCACTCCGTCCCCGGGTGCCGGCGGCCGCGGTCGAGGAGGTTGTTCTGGACGGCCTCGAGGCCCAGCGGCGACCCGAGCGTCACCCACAGGGTGGTGCGCCGGCGCACGTCGGCGTCGTGCAGCAGGTCCCGGGCCACGACGGTGCCCAGGCTGTGCGAGACCAGCACCAGCGGGGCGTCGTCCGGGACGGCCCGCCGGACGGTCCGCAGGACCTCGTCCCGGCCGGAGCTGAGGTAGATGGCGACGTCGCGCAGCTGCGAGGCGATGACCAGCTGGTCGACCCGTGAGCGCTTGGCCAGCGAGACGAGCAGCTCCCGCGCCACGCCCCAGGACAGGATGCGGTCGCGCAGCCCCTCCTCGCGCAGCCGCCCGCGCCCGGGCGCCCGTCCCACTGCCGGGGGTGGCTCGTCCGGCGGGGGCACGGCCATCCCGGCCTGGTGCGCCAGGTCGAGGAGCAGCTCGCGCTCCACGGCCCCGACGTCGGCGGGGGTGGCGGGGTGGAACGGCCCGGGCTCGTCGGGGTCCCGCGTCCTCTCCAGCCGGAGCGCCTTGCCCGCCGACTCCTCGGTGATCTTGTACAGCACGTTGCCGTAGAAGGGGAGCACCGCACGCCCGGCGTCCAGCGGGGGAGCGCCGGCCGCGGTCAGCCCCGCGTTCAAGGCGGCCAGCCACTTCCGCCGCAGCGTCGCGGGGTCCTTGAACTCCTGGCCCCGGCCGTGGAGGAACACCAGTGTGGGGGCGACCACCTCACTGCCCCCCGTCCAGGATCGGGGCGAGCAGCGCGCCGTGCTCCGGGAGCACGTCGGCCGCGCGGAGGCTGCGCACGATCCGGCTGACCCGGGCCCCCTCGTTGCCGACGTAGGCCAGCGCGTCCTCGCCCAGGTCCTCGGTCCATCGCCGTCCGTCCCGGGTCAGCTCGAAGCCCTCCTCGTCGGTCGCCGAGATCCCGCCGTGGTGCAGTGCGACCATCTCCCACTGGTCGTTGAACACCGGCGCGCCCGAGGAGCCCTCCCGGGTGTCGCTCTCGTACCGGAGCCAGAGGTCGTCCTCCGCGACCATCCGGTTGAACCGGAGGCTGACCCGCTTGCGCTCGCCGGCCGGGTGGTGGATCACGTTGAGCACCTCGCCGATCACGGCCTTGCCCGTCTGCCCGATGAGCGGGATGGAACCGTACGTCGCGCCGGGCGGCCGGCCGTCCCGCAGGACGACCGCGACGACGGTGTAGTCCAGGTCGGGGTCGGTGACGAAGCAGTCGTCGGGCGCCAGCGGCCACCGGTCCTCGGCCCGCGGGCCGCCGTCCTCGTCGTACTCGTAGGCGAACTCGACGGCCATCCCGGCGGCCTCCTCGGGCGTCCGGATGACGTGGTGGTTGGTCAGCAGGAGGCGGTCGGTGACCAGCGAGCCCGTCCCGATGGGGCGGACCGGCCGGCGGACGGGCGCCTCGACGACCCGCCCGACCGAGCGGGCGGCCTTCAGCCCGCAGTCGAAGAAGCTCAGCCAGACCGAGTCGTCCTGGTCGACGATGCCCTCCAGCCTCAGGTGCCGGCGCCGCAGCCGTTCCCGGCGCTCCTCCAGGTCCGCGGGGCTGTTGACCAGGCGCAGGTCGCGCCGGTCGACCGCCTCCCGGACGGCGTCGCGCTGCTCCCCGCCGGCCTCCCACCGCTCCCGGATCGCACGGAGCCGGTCGTCCACCCCGATCGTCACCATGGTCGTGTCCTCCTCAGGTGCCGACGCCGGGACGCTGCCACGGCAGGAACGCGTTGGGCGCCGACCGCATCGCCGCCCGCAGCTCCGGGTAGTGGCGCAGGATCACCGAGGCCATGGTGTTGTCCGCCAGCCACGCCATGCCGGGCACCGTGTAGACCGCCGGGGTGAAGTCCCGCGTCAGGAACCGGTCGCTGTTGAGCCGGCGCGACGCCATGAGGATGAAGATGCGGAACGCGGTGTCGCTGAACGCGAACCCCTCGGGCAGGCGCTCGGCGAACAGCCCGACCATGAGGTCGACCTGCTCGACGTCCCCGCCGTAGAGCCGCGACACCTGCCGGGCGAGGTCGCGGTCGCCGGTGAGCTCCTCGAAGGTCGCCGGCGCCGGCATCCGCAGCAGCCGCCGGAACTCGCAGTATCGGGGGACGCCGAGCTCCCGGTGGCGCAGGATGTCGACGGCGGCGAGGTCCATGACCCTCCCGTCCGGTCGGTGGAACTCCTGCAGGGCCCTCGGGAAGTTGTGCAGGGTCACCACCCCGGGGTGCTCCGTGCCGAGGGAGTACAGCAGGTCGGCGATCGGCACGGTGTCCAGCACGGCCAGGGACCCCGGGCCGGCCAGCTCCTGCAGGCTGTAGGGCTCGGCGCGGTGCCGCCGGTCGTCCTCGTGCGAGCGCAGGTCGAACAGGTCGGGCATGAGTGGGTGCATGCGGTAGACGGCGGTGAACTCCTCGGTCAGGGAGTAGGGGACGCCGTAGTCCCGGGTCGGCGACCCCGGGATGCCGCTGACCAGCTCGCTGTCGCTGAGCCGGCCGAACACGGTGCTCAGCCGCTCCCCGGCCAGGCCCCACCAGTTCGCCCGCAGCGCGGCGACCGTGGTGGGGTGGCTGATGACGGCGGGCGTCCACTCGACGGTGTGGATCTTGGCGGTCAGCGCGGACACCACGAGCCGGGCGCGCTGGAAGAGCTCCTCGTCGCCCCACCGGGGGAACTCGCCGGCCAGCATGTCGCACACGGCGTTGTGCTCGCGCGTGAAGAGGGTCTGCAGCGGCACCAGGCCGAGCCAGAACCCCGGCTCCTCGAGCGTCGGGTGGTCGCTCCTGGGCGTCGGCAGCATCCCGTTGGCCTCGACGCGCAGCTTGCCGCCCTCGAACGCCCGGGCCTCGCGCTGCTGCTCGGCGGTGACGCCGTAGATCTGCGAGGCGTCCCACCAGTGGGTGCAGGTGTTGACCGACGTCCGCGGTGAGGAGGTGTCGGGGCGGGTGGGGTCCTCGGGCGTCCGCATGATGAGCATCGGCCGCTCGGGCCACGGGTCGTCGTCGGCCAGCTCCACCCGCCACGGGTCCTCGGTCGGGCTCTTCCCGTGGCTGAACCAGTCCCGGATCATCCACTGCAGCCACGGGGCGACGAGCGCGTTGACCGATGTCGCGGGGATGAGCTCGTCCCGGGTCATCAGCTGCCGGCTGACCTCGCGCGGGCTGGGCTCGACGACCTCGGCCGGCGCCGGGCGGCGGGCCGCGGTGAGGGGGACGTTGCGCCCGAAGCGGGAGCCGGCCATCCCCGCGGCCGGGACCGCGAGGTCGTTGTAGCTGCCGTCCACCGTCCGCGCGGTCAGGACCTGCGGGTCGAACGGGGGGACGGCCGGGGCGTGCGTGGTCGGCAGCGCCCCGGTGTCGTGCAGGTTGTGCCGGCGCAGCGCCTCACGGAGCCCGGCGATCACCGCGAGCCCCAGGGGCACGGGCAGCCGGTCCCAGCCGAACGCGCGGTCCAGTGCCCGGGCCGCCGCGCGGAGGGCCCGCCACGGCAGACCCGGCCGGTAGCCGTGCGGGACCGGGGCGGCGGCCGGCGGCACGGCCGTCCGGGGTGCCCGAGGCCGGAGCTGCCCGGTCCTCGGGAAGGCCCTGGAGTGCCTGGTCCGGGGTGCCGTGGTCGTGGGCGCCTTGGTCATGGGTGCCTCCTCGGGAGTGGGTGTCGGCCATGTGCTGCCGCGGGTGCCTCACGGGTCCAGCGGCCCGAGCCGGGCCAGCTCTTCGGAGGGCTGGGCGGCCAGCTCTCCGATACCGGTCAGGGCGCCCTGGTCGTCGGGGGTCCCTGCGCCGTTCCGGGCGGGCCTCGCGCGCCGCGGCAGCGTCATGGACCCGGTCGACGGCGAGCTCCGGCCCACGCAGACCCGCAGGTCAGGCAACAGGGCCTGACCCGACCGGACGGCGACGCGGGCGTCGTACCCCGAAGCCGTCCCACGACGAGGTCGCCCCATCGACACCTGACCGACGTCGACCCGGCCGACGTCCACTCGTGCGATGACGGCCTGCTGGACCTGCGCTTCCACGTGCGCCTCCTGGGTCTGTCTCGGGCCGTCCGCGGGCCGGCGGGCGGGTCAGCGGGAACGGAAGAGGCGGCGCGGCGGGGGGCGGCGCCGCCCGCCCAGGTTCGCCAGCGCCAGCACCAGGTTGACCGCGGAGATGGCGGTCGCCATCGCCCCGGCACGCCGGGGCAGGTCGCCCCGGCGCCAGGCCAGGAACGCCGAGACGGTGTCGCTGCCGTGGACGACGGGCGCCAGCTGCTCGGCGTGCCACCGCCGGCGGGCGTCGCGGTCGAGCAGCTCGGCGCCGATGAGCACCGTCCGGATCCCGAACATCCGCAGCGGGTAGCGCATCCCGGGCTGGACGGCGGGGTCGATGTCCAGCCGGCGGATGACCAGGCCGGGGGCGAGCAGGCCCGCCGTCCCCATCGTCAGGCGGACGCCGGCGAGCAGCACCCGGGCGAGGTCGGTCCCCGACGTCATGACGCGGCCCTCCCGTCGGCCACGGGTCCGGAGGCGACGTAGTGCAGGGCGCGCAGACCGGGCAGGAAGAAGTAGCCGCCGCCGCGGACCCGCACGAACCGGGGCAGGTCGAGCAGCCGGTGGCGGACGGGGGTGGCCGGGACGACGAACACCCCGCCGTCGTCGGGCGGGTGGTGGCCGGTGATCGGGTCCGGGCTGTCCTGGAGGCCGGCGAACGCCGGGTTGTTCAGCCAGGTGTGCTGCACGAACTCGAACTGCCGGCCGAGGTTGGCGTTCAGGCAGAGGAAGTGCAGCCCGCGTTCGACGTCCGCCCCCGCCGGGTCACCGCCGTCGCCGGCCGCCGGCGCGGGGCCGTACTGCCGGCCGCGGCGGATCAGCCGGTGCCGGTCGTTCACCCGGACGGCGGCCTCGGACCCGGGACGCGGGTCGAGCGAGTCCCGGGGGTTGGCGCGGCGGACGTGGGCGCCGATCGGGCAGCCGAGGCCGAGCGCGTCACCGTCGCGGTGGTAGCGGAAGCCGTTGTCCCCCGCACGGGTCTCGTCGTCGTGGTCGGGACTGACCGTCAGGGACGTCCCGCTGGGCCACCGTCCCACCATCTTCGCGGCGACCTGCTCGGTGGGCAGCCCGGTCCGGGCCGCCCACCGCCGCGCGTGGTCCCAGAAGGCGGGGGCGTCGACGGCCAGGGTCCTGGCCACCAGGTACGTGCCGTTGCGGCCGAGGTCGACGCTGCCCGGCGTCTCGGCGTCGGGCGCGGGAGGCAGCAGCCGGAGGGGGTCGGCCGCTGCCGGCAGCAGGGGGCGGCCGGTGCGCCGGCCGTAGGCGTTCGGGTACCCGAGGAGGAACTCGCCCAGGGCCACGCCGCCGTCGGCGCCGCTGCCGTGCAGGCCGGCCACCGCGGGCTGGGAGATCCCGTCGGCGAAGCCGAGGTGGTCGTGCCGGGTGAGGGTCGTGGTCGGGAGCGTGGCGGCCTCCTCCAACCCGTCGGCCGGGAGGAGTCGGTGGACCTCCTCGGTGTGCGCCCGGAGCTCCGGGGCCGACGCCGCGTAGAGGAGCAGCAGGACGTCGACGCGGCGGGTGGCGGGGCCGCCCCACGTCCAGGTCGAGGGGGCGTGCTCGCCCTCGTCGCCCAGGAAGGCGCTGCGGGTGGGGGTGGTCATCCCGCCGGCGAACTCGAGCGAGAACTGGTCCAGCGCCGCCTGCGGCAGGCCCAGCCGGGCGAGGCCGCCGTGGCTGAGGGCGACGTTGAGGGCCCGGCTGCCGTGCTCGGCGGCCATGCTGGTCACCCGGGGGAGGAGGTCCGCGAGGAACGCGCGACCCGCTGCGCCGTCGTCCACCCGCAGACCGAGGAACACCGCCTCGGGGAGCCGCCCGTACCCGCTGCCCACGATCCCCTGGACGTCGGCGAGGTCGACGTCGCCCCCGCTGCGGGGAGCGGGGCGCGGTGCCGGCGCGGCCGGCCTGCGGGCGCCGCGGTCGACCCCGGGAGGCGCCGCGCTGCGGGTCGGTGCCATGTCCGTACCTCCGGCTGTGCGGGTGCGGCGGTGGTCAGAGCAGGGTGAGCCAGTCGCGGGCCTCGTCGTCCGACAGCGTCCGGCGGGCCAGTCCCCGGCGGATCGCGGCGTTGGAGCCGGCGTTGAGCGCGGTGAGGTCCTCGTAGGCCGACCACCAGACGTGGTTGAGGGCCTGGTGGTTGCGCAGGTGGTCCTTGAACCGCTCCTCGTCCCGGGCGCCGCGCCACAGCAGCAGGACGGTCCGGGGGTAGCCCAGGCCGTTGCTGAAGATGGCGTTGAGACCCCAGGCGACCTTGTCGATGAAGTCGTCCATGTAGCTCTCGAGGCTGCCGTCGTAGGTGCTGAGGAAGACCATGCGCTCGGGGGAGAGGTAGACCCACCGGGCGAAGTGGATGGTCGTGACCCCGGCGAGGCTGCCCCGGTTGAGCACGTGCCGGACGGCGTAGCTGATGGCGAACAGGACGGTGCGGGTCAGCGCGGCCCGGAAGGTCCCGGGCTTGAGGAACCCGACGGCGGCGAACGGGTTGTGGGCGACGTGGTCCTCGCTGGCCCGGAGGCGCTCCACCACGGCGGGGTCGGGGCGCTGCCGGTCGGGCACGTCGAGCGCCTCGTGGAGGAGGAGCAGCACGGCCACGACGGGCAGGGCCAGGAGGACGACCGGGAGCAGCGGCAGGAGGAGCGCCGGGACCGCCACCAGGTGGGCGAGCTCCCGAGCCCGCCACCACGCGGGTGGACGCCGTGCGGGCACCACCCCCGCGCGCAGCTCCGGGTCGGTGAGGGCGTGCCGGCGCAGGACCGCGTGGATCTGCGCCGGCGGGAGGTCGACGAGGCCGTCCCGGTGCTCGTCGAGGTAGGCCTCCAGGCCCCTCCGCAGCCGGGCCTCGGTGCGCACCTGCGACACCCCGCGTCCCACGGTGTTCACGTAGAACGCGGCCTCGGGGATGCGGTGTGCCCGCAGCCACGCCGTCCGGCTCGCCGGGTCCGGCCGGGTCGGGTAGTCGGGGCAGCAGGCGAACGCGCGGTCCAGGCCCGCCCCGGAGACGTCGGCCAGCGCCTGGAGGTGGGCGTCGGCCGCGCCGTCGAGGTCGGCCGAGTAGAGCAGGCTGGGCCCGACCTGCGCCCCCGAGGGGCTCCGCCCGCCCTCCAGCAGCACCAGCCGGGCGAAGTGCAGGCCGGCGAGCCGGTCGAAGGCCAGGGCCGCCCGGCCGGGGCCGGCCAGGTCCGCCAGCGCCGCCGCGGCACGTTCGTGGTGCTCGGGCGGCAGCGGGGCGAGGACCGTCACCGCGGACTGCTCGGGCATGGGGGACCTCCGATCAGCCGCCGGAGCCGGCGCGCGGACCGACGGCGGGAACCCGGCGCGCCGGCTCCGGCGGCCGGTCCTCGTCGGCGAACACCTCGCTGCCGTCGGGTTCGACGTGGGGGACGGCGTTCATCGACTGGCGCAGCTCGGCCAGCTCCGCGTACATCCGGCGCCGCGCCCGGTTGGAGTTCCCGAGGGGACGGTGCTCGGGCAGGCTGTGCCAGGGGTTGAAGCGCAGCACGTCGGCGAAGGCCAGCTGCGCGTCGCTGTCGAAGCGCTGCGCCGGGAGCCGCAGCCGGGCCACCGGCACGTACGGGGAGAGCCGCTCCGGCCACTTCACGGTGGCGTCCTCGATCGGCATCCGGTGCGGGTCGGTCTGCACCTGCACCATGAAGTCCATCTCCCAGTCGCCCCGGGCCAGCGTGGCGACCATGGCCTCCCGCAGGTGGTTCTCGGCCGGGTGGGCGGGGATCCTCGTCCGCCCCCGCTGCCGGGGCTTGAGGGAGTACTCGACCGCGCGGCCCTCCCCGAGGAGGAACGGCACGTTGCTGTAGTACTGGACCTCCAGCGGGTTGGCGTGCATCGGGCTGTAGAGCAGCTGCATCGCCAGGTGGAGCAGGTGCCGGCCCGGTGGGTCGACCAGGTAGCCCAGGTAGGCCTTGGCGCGCACCCACCGCTGCATGCGCGCGTTCTCCCGGATGTCGGGGGTCACGAAGCTGGCCGGGGAGACCAGGATCAGGTCCTGGGTGCGCTGCTCGTCCGGGAGGAGCTTCGGGCCGTCCACGCCCATGACCTTGATCGCGACCGAGCACTGGCCGAGGTCCTCGAGGTCGGGCGGAGCGTAGGGCCCCGGTCCGGAGAAGCGGATCCAGGCGGGGAGGGTGCGGGGGGAGCCGAACAGCCCGTGCCGCAGCTCCTCCGGCACGTCGGGCAGGACGGTGAACTCGCCCCGGAGGACCCCGAAGGTCTTGGTGTTGCCGAACCGCTGCGCCGCGCCCGGCAGCCAGTTCTCGCGGGTGAAGGCGCGCAGCTCGTCGATGATCTGCTGGGTGTACCGCTCCTCGTCCGGCAGCGGCTTCTCCTCCGCCAAGGCGAGGTGCTCGTCCCTGCGCAGCAGGTTCTGCAGGCCCTGCAGCAGGGCGAACAGCGGGGGACGCAGCCACCGGTCGAAGGGCTGGCGGTAGAGGAACTCGATACGACGCTCGAGGCGCCACGCCCAGACGAACAGGTCGCTGAGCGGGCGGAGGACGAAGAACGTGAACGGACCGTCGGGGTTCATGGCGAGGGCCTCGGGTCGGGAGGGAGGGGTCCGTCGGCGGGGCGACCGCGAGCCGTCAGGGCTGCTGCTGGCGCAGCGTGAACCAGCCGACCCGGCGCCTCCACAGCCAGACGACGCCGAGGTACAGGTCGGGGGCCACGAGCCGGATCTCGTCGCGCACCATGCGCGCCACGACCGACGTCCGCGAGTAGTCGATGAGGACGCACGGCTCGCCGTCGACCCAGCTGCGGTCGGAGGACAGCAGGGCCCGGATCGCCCTTGTCCCCAGCGGCCCCACCAGGTTCTGCAGGGACCCGCCCGAGGCCTCGGTCTCCTTGCCCTTCCACACGAGGAGGCCGATCAGCCGGGCCAGGGGGCCGCAGGCCGGGGTGCCCGGGAACACCAGCCCCGTCCCGGGCAGGCGTCCCCGCGGGACCTCCCCGGCGGGGCTGGACCGGAACAGCAGGTCCAGCTCCCGGTCGTCCATCCGCTGCAGGGCCCGCTCGTCGAGGACGTCGTCCCGGACGGCGCGGGTGGTTCGGAGCGTCACGGGGGCCTCCGGCGGGGAGAGGGGGGTGCAGGACGGGCGCCGGGCCGCGGGCGTGACCGGTCCGGGCGACGACCCGGACGGTCCCGACGGGCGCACCGGGCACCGCGAGCTGGTCGCGTCGCGGTGAGGAGCACGGGTGCACGGTCACCCCCCGGGCGGGCTCGGCCGACGTCCGGGCCCAGCATCTCGGTCCCACGTCACCGCGGCGTCACCGCCAGAGGCGCGGGGGACCGGGCGACCACGGGTGCCGCTGGGCCGGCAGGCTCGCCGGCCCGGGCTCGGCACCGCCGCCGAGGTGGCGGCGATGCCCTGCTGCCAGGCGCAGGCCACTGCCGGCTCTCCGGAGGGTGCGTTGGGTGCTCGCTGATCGCGGCCTGGGGAAGGGGGTCTCGACGAGAGGTCGGGCGGGGGGCGTCCGGCTTGGTGATCATGTCCTCTCCCCCTCGCCCGGGGAGGGACGTCTCGGCGCAGCGCGAGCACGCCGTCGGGCTGTGGAGGTGGTTGAGAGCTTCGTCGAGGCGCCCCACGTCTCTGCGTCGGGGCCCGGCCATCGTCGGCGCCAGGCCGTCCCGGTGACGAAGCCCTGGCATCACCGCTGCCGGAGCGACCCGGATCGGGACTGTGACTCGATGGGACCTGACGGACACCAGGGCCGGCGTCCGGACGTGGGCCCTTCTGCTCTCGGTCCCGGTGACGGTGCGGTGTATCTGTGGCGTCCGCACGCGCTCTCTCAAAGAGACACGGACGAATCCGAAGGCGAGCACGGAGGTGTCCCGCGTGGCTACCGGATCACCGGCACGGATCGGCCTCCTCGACGGGTTCTCGCTGGAGGGGAGGACCGGGCCGGCCTCCGGGAGCGGCCGCGCCCTCACCCCGGGCCTCCAGCGGCTGGTCGCCCACGTCTGCCTGTCGGGGAGGGCCGTCCGCCCCGCGGTCGCCGGCCTGCTGTGGCCCGACGTCCCCGAGGAGCAGGCGCAGGCCAGCCTGCGCTCGGGGCTGTGGCGGGTGCACAAGGCCGTGCCGGGCCTCGTCGAGGTCTCCGGCGAGGTCCTGTCCCTGGCCGCCGGGGTCCGCCTGGACGTCCGGGAGCTGCGGGAGTGGGCCCGGCGCGTCGCCGACCCCCGCGCCGGGATCGCCGACGTCGCGGTGCCCGACGTCGCCCTGCGGGGCGACCTCCTCCCCGGCTGGTACGACGACTGGGTCCTGCTGGAGCGGGAACGGCTCCGCCAGCTGCGCCTGCACGCCCTGGAGGCGGCCGCCGACCGGCTCGCGGCGGCGCGGCGGCACGGCGAGGCGCTGCAGGCCGCCCACGCCGCGGTCCGCGCCGAGCCGCTGCGGGAGAGCGCCCACCGCACGCTGGTCCGGGTGCACCTCGCCGAGGGCAACGCGGGCGAGGCCCTCCGGGCGTACCGGTTGTTCGCCCACCTGCTCGGGCAGGAGCTCGGCGTCGCGCCGTCCGAGCAGATGACCCGGCTCGTCCGGGGCCTGCCGGCCGACCGGCCGCGCCGTGTGGCGTGACCGCCGTCCCCGGATCGCGGCAGCGGCGGCGGCTCGGGTGGCGACGGCCGGCGGGGGGCCGGACCGTCCGGGCCGGCCGGGAGGCGGCCCGGAGGGCCAGGGGACGACGACCCTGGCCGCTCGGAGTCCGCGGTCGGATGATCCTCGCGGCTCCCGTCGGCTCCGATGCCGACGCCCGCGTCCGACGGGAGGGACGACGTGAGGGGCTACGTGCTGGTCGCCGCCGTGGTCGCGGGCAGCGTCCTCCTCCTGTTCGGACTGGGGGAGTGGACCGACTGGCCACTGCTGACCGATCCCTCGCCGGTCATGGACGGCGCCGGCGTCGCTGCGGCTCTCCTCGGCCTCGGGCTGCTGACCTCGGACGTGGTCCTGCCGGTGCCGTCGAGCGTGGTGATGGCGGTGCACGGAGCCCTGTTCGGCGTCGTGCCCGGCGCTGCGCTGTCCCTGGTCGGCGGGGTCTCGGCCACCGTGGTCGGCTTCGGGGTGGGACGTCGCGGTCGGCGCGTCCTCGAGCGCCTGACGACGTCCGACCAGCGGATCCGCGCCGATCGGCTGCTCACGCGCTGGGGACCGTGGGCGGTCGTCGTCAGCAGGGCCGTCCCCGTGCTGGCGGAGACGGTGGCCGTCCTCGCGGGGACGTCGTCCATGCGCTGGCCGGTCCTGGTCCTGGCCGGTGCGGCAGGGACCGCCCTCCCGGCGTGCCTGTACGCAGCCACGGGGGCCGGCGCGGGCACCGCGGCGGGCACGGCGCTCGCGGCCGGCCTCGGGCTGGCTCTCGCGGCGGCGCTGGCCGCCGCCGGCGGCCGACTCGACCGGTCGTCCCCGCCCGCGCGCCGCTCGGAGGTCCGGTGACCGCGCCCGCCGGTGTCCACCCCTCGCCCGCGGAGGTCCCGACGTGATCGACACCCGCGAGGAGCTCACGGTGGCGCTGCACGAGGCCGCCGAGCTCGAGCACGGCCTCATGATCCAGTACCTGTTCCCGGCGTTCTCGATGAAGAAGAGGCTGGACGAGGGGCTGACCGCACCCCAGCAACGGGCCACCCGCTCGTGGGCGGGCACCATCCTGCGGGTCGCGGTCGAGGAGATGGGTCACCTCGGCACGGTGTGCAACCTGCTCGCCGCGATCGGCGAGGGCCCGCACTTCGACCGCCCGAACTTCCCGCAGCCGTCGGGGTACTACCCGTTCGACTTCGCCCTGGTGCCCTTCTCCGACGAGGCGCTGTACCGGATGCTCGTCTTCGAGCTGCCACAGGGGGAACCACCGCCACCTCCGCCCCACGCGCCGGGAGCGGGTGACCTCCTCCAGGGGTCCGCGGAGGCGTTCGCGGCGGCGCCGGAGCCGTTGGTCTACGAGTACGTCGGGGAGCTGTACCGGCAGATCGCCGAGGGCTTCGGGCGGATCGACGAGCGCGAGCTGTTCATCGGTCCCCGTGCCGCCCAGGTGGACGACTCCTGGTCGACCGGCCTGGACATGCGCCAGGTCGTGGACCGGGCCTCGGCGCTGGCCGCCATCGACGACATCGTCGTGGACGGGGAGGGGACGCCCACCGGCCGGAGCGACTCCCACCACGGGCGGTTCTCCCGGATCCGGCGGGAGTACGCCGACAGCGGCTTCTTCGCGGCGGCGCGTCCCGTCGTCGTCAACCCCCGGACGCGACGCCAGCGGGATGCCCCCTCCGGTGCGACCCTGATCGGCGACGAGGTCACCCGCCGCGTCGCGGAGCTGTTCAACGGCGCCTACGGGGCGGTGCTGCTGATGCTCGAGCAGTTCTTCGGCTCGCCGTCGGCGACCCCGGAGCAGCGGGCGGTCCTGCGCGCGTCGACGAGCCGGATGATGAGCGTGGCGATCCGGCCGCTCGGCGAGGTGCTCACCGAGCGGCCCGCCTTCGGGCCCGGGGACCCCGCGACCGCCGGCGCCCCGTTCGAGATCTACGACCGGGAGTCGGTGTCGCCCTTCCCGTCCGCCCGGTGGACGATCCTGCTCGAACGGCTGCAGGCGGTCGTCGACGACGCCCGGTGCCTGGGCGAGGTCACCCCCCGGGTCGCCGCGATCGGGGACACGGTCCGGTACGTCCGTCGCGGCCTCGCGGAGGTGGCCGGGTGATCGACCTCGTCTTCCACGGCTGGTTCCAGTGCCGGCTGGCCACCGACCCCGATCCCTACGACGAGCCGCGCGGGGTCTCCGGCTACGTGCACGCCTACGCCGGCGAGCCCGACCTCGACCGGGTCCTGCGGATGCGCACGCCCCCCTTCGTGCGGGCGTACGGGCCCTCGGTGGGCGTGACCGTCGAGCAGGTCTGGGAGAGGGGACGACGGCAGCCCGGCCACCCGCTGGAGGGAGCCGTCGTCGACCTGCTCGACGGGCCGCGGTTCGAGGGACGCAACGGAGCGATCGCCGACGACGGCTTCGAGCCCATCTGGCCCTTCGCCCTGCGGGTCACGCAGGGGCCGTTCGCGCTCACCCGCCGCGCCGTCGCCGCGGATCCCGACGAGCCGTTCGCGGGCCTGTTCGGCGGCGGTCCGGAGCGGGCCCCGCTCGACATCCGGGAGGCGACCGGGATCGGGGACCTGGCGAGCCTGTGGCGGGACAGGGTGTCCCGGCTGCGCACCGACGTCGGGACGGCGGCGGAGCCGGAGCGGACGGCCATCGAGGAACGCCTGGAGTTCCTGGAGCGGAACCTCGCGGCCCTGGGGGGAGGCGCGTCCCGGTTCTTCGGCGCGCGGGTCAGGTACGCCGTCGCGCTCACCTCCGCGCCCGTCCTCGAGGACCCCGACCGGTGGCTCGCCCCGTCGGTCGACCCCACGAGCGCCTGGTCGGTGGAGTTCTGGCTCGGTGGCTGGGACGCCGACGTGCTCTGCGGCTTCTGCCGCGGGCAGCTGCGGCTGCCCACGGCGCAGGACGGTGCCGACCACCGGGCCGGTGCGTCGCTGCGGGTCACCGACCGCCGCCCGTGAGCGGACCCGGCACCGGCTCCCGTCACGACCACCCGTGACGCCGCCGTGACGAGGTGGTGACGCGATGCCAGCACACTCGTCCCGGTCTCTGCGAGGAGGCCAGGATGGCAGTCGCTCCCGGTCCGGCCGGCCGGCCACCACCGGCACACGAGGGTCACGGGGGCCACATGAGCCTCATGGTGGCGACCGCGCCGGAGTCGTTCAGCGCGCAGTCCGAGCCACTGGCGCCGACCGGGTGGACGGCGACGGCCTGCGACGCCTCCCGCGCCCACCCGGTGGGCAACCTCCTCGACGGCGACCCGGGCACGATGTGGCACTCCCGGTTCGAGGGCACGCCGGCACCGCTGCCGCACACCGTCACCATCGACATGACCGCACCCCGGGACGTCTCCGGCCTGCGGTACCTGCCGCGCCAGGACGGCACGCCGAACGGGAACATCGGCCGGTTCAGCGTCTCCACCAGCCTCGACGGCGCGGCCTACACCCTCGTGTCCGCCGGGACGTGGGCGGACACGGCAGCCGAGAAGGCCGTCGCCTTCCCACCGCACTCGGCCCGGTACGTCCGCCTGACGGCGCAGACGGAGGCCGGCGGTCGCGGGCCGTGGTCCTCGGCCGCGGGGATCGTCGTGCTGCGCGGCCAGGTCGCCCCGCCCGAACTGCCGCGGGTCGGCTGGACCGCGACGGCCAGTGACGCCTCACCCGGCTTCCCGGCGGGCAACGTGCTGGACGGGGACGCCGCCACGATGTGGCACTCCCGGTTCGAGGGCACGCCGGCGCCGCTGCCGCACTCGATCACGATCGACATGCAGTCGGTCCAGGACATCGCGGGGCTGCGCTGTCTGCCGCGCCAGGACGGCGACCCGAACGGCGCCATCGGGCGGTACTCGGTCGCCGTCAGCCGGGACGGGGCGACCTTCAGCGCCCCCGTCGCCACGGGTACGTGGGCCGACAGCGCCCTGGAGAAGACCGTCCTGTTCCCCGCCGTCTCCGCCCGGTACGTCCGGCTGACCGCCGAGACGGAGGCCGGCAATCGGGGGCCGTGGTCGTCGGCGGCGGAGGTCGCCGTGCTCGGCGCGGTCGCGCCTCCGGTCCTGCCACGGACCGGCTGGTCGGTCTCGGCCAGCGACGCGAGCCCCGGGCACCCCGCCGGGAACGTGCTGGACGGGGACCCCGGCTCCTTCTGGCACTCCCGGTTCGAGGGCACGCCGGCACCGCTCCCGCACACCGTGACCATCGACATGACGGTCCACCGGGACGTCTCCGGTCTGCGGTACCTGCCGCGCCAGGACGGCACCCCGAACGGGAACATCGGCGAGTACACGGTCACGGTGAGCGCGGACGGCGCGACCTTCTCGGCACCGGTCGCCACCGGCACGTTCACCGACTCGGTCACCATGAAGCCGGTGCGGTTCCCCGCGGTCCCCGCGCGGCACGTCCGCCTGACCGCGATCACCGAGGCCGGCGGCCGCGGTCCCTGGTCGTCGGCAGCCGAACTCCAGGTCCTCGGCGGGGACCGGCGGGCCACCTACGCCGGCAGGTGGGGCCCGACCATCTCCTTCCCGATCGTCCCCGTGTCCGCCGTCGTCCTCCCCGACTCCAAGCTGCTGACCTTCTCCGCGTACGCGCCGATGGCCTTCGACATGACCAGCACGGTCACCCAGGTCGCCGTCTACGACCTGGCGACCGGCGAGGTCGGCCAGTCCTCGCACATCGACGTCGGTCACCAGATGTTCTGCACCGGCCTGACGCTGCTCCCCGACGGGAGGGTGCTGATCAACGGCGGGAGCAGCAGTGGCGCCACCACCATCTACGACCCGTTCGCCGACACCTGGACGCGCGGCCCGCTGATGACCATCCCGCGCGCCTACCAGGGCAACACCCTGCTGTCGGACGGCCGGGTCTTCACCATCGGAGGGTCCTGGCACGACCGCGCGGGATCCAAGCACGCGGAGGTCTGGAGCCCGAACGGCGCGACCGGCTCGTGGCGGCGGCTGGGCGACGTGCACGTGGACGGCATCCTGACCGACGACCCCGACGGCGTGTACCGCGCCGACAACCACGCGTGGGTGTTCGGCGTCTCGAACGGCGACGTCTTCCACGCCGGTCCCAGCCGGCGGATGAACTGGATCACCACCAGCGGGAACGGCTCCATCCGCAGCGCCGGGACCCGGGCCGATGCGCCGGACATGATGAACGGCAACGCGGTCATGTACGACGTCGGCCGGATCCTGGCCGTCGGCGGAGCGCCCGGCTATGACGACAGCGCCGCGACCAGCCGGGCGTACACCATCGACATCACCGGCGGCCCCTCCGCGCCGGTGAGGACGGCGCGGGTGCCGGACATGGCCCACCCGCGGTCGTTCATCAACAGCGTCGTGCTGCCGGACGGCTCGGTCGTCGTCCTCGGTGGGCAGGCACACGCCAAGGCGTTCACCGACACCGGCGCCGCCCGCGCGCCGGAGCTCTGGGACCCCGCGACCGGCGAGTTCACGATCCTGGCACCCGAAGCGGTGCCGCGGACCTACCACAGCGTCGCCGTGCTGCTGCCGGACGGGCGGGTGTTCTCGGGCGGCGGTGGGCTCTGCGGCACCTGCACCACCAACCACCCCGACGGCCAGGTCCTGACGCCGCCCTACCTCCTCGACGAGGACGGCTCCGAGCGGGCCCGCCCGGTGATCGTCACCGCGCCGGCGAGTGCGCGTCACGGCTCCACCATCACGGTGCGGACCAGCGGCTCGACACCGCGGTTCTCCCTCGTCCGCACCTCCGCCGTCACCCACTCGGTCAACACCGACCAGCGCCGCGTCCCGCTGGCCGCCTCCACCGCCGACGGGGTCACCTACACGATGCGGATACCCGGTGACCGCGGCGTCGTCCTGCCCGGGTACCACCTGCTCTTCGCCATGACGGCCGACGGCACTCCCAGCGTCGCGAGGTTCGTCCTCATCGCCTGAACCGGGCCTGGTTGCGCGTCGACGGCACCTCGTCAACGGGTGGTGGGCACGACCGCGGTCAGGTCATGTCGACGGCGATCTTCAACTGCCCCGGCCGGGGGGCGATGGCGGCGCTGAAGGCGGCCTGCACCTCGGTGACGGGGTGGACGTGGCTGACGAAGCAGTCCTGCAGACCCGGGTGTGCCGCCAGGTGGGTGCCGGCGTCGGCCAGCACCCGGCGCCGCTCCCAGGTCACCCCCGAGCGCAGGGTCAGGTTCTTGCGCAGGAGGCTCATCATGTCGATCGGGTAGACCGGGTCGTCCGGGACGCCGAAGTAGTAGACCTGACCGCCGGGGGCCACGGCGTCCAGTGCCGGCTGCAGCGTCGAGATCTGGTGGCCCACCGCCTCCACGACCACCGAGGGACGGTCGGCGTCGGACAGGGAGCCCGCCCACCGCTCGGCGCGGGCGGTGACGACCTCGTCGACGCCGAAGGCGGGTGCGACGTCGGTGCGGTCGACCGGGTCCACGCCGGTCACCCGGCCCGCGCCGCGGGCCTTGAGGACGTGGCTGAACAACAGGCCGATCGGGCCCTGGCCGATCACCGCGACCGACTGCCCCGAGACGTCACCGAGCTGCTCGACGGCGTAGAGCACGCAGGCCAGGGGTTGCAGCATGACCGCGGTGGGGGGCGGCAGGGCGGTGTCGTACCGGGCCAGGCCGTCGCCGTCGCTGACCACGAGCTCGGCGATGCCGTCGAACATGGAGGCCCAGCCCACGACGAGGTCGCCGGGGGAGTGGTCGGGGTGCCGGCTGGCGACCACCTCGCCGACGATCTCGTGCATCGGGAAGCCCGGCGCCCGCGTGGCGCCCCAGCCGTCCTCGGCGGCCGGGTGCGGCCACACGGCACCGCGGAAGTTGGGCAGGTCGCTGCCGCAGATGCCACCGGCACGAGTGGCCAGCAGGACGTGCCCGGGGGGCAGGGCAGCAGGGTCCGGGGCCGCCACCTCGACCTGCTCGAAGCGGAAGGGACCGCTGAGTGTCTGTGCCCACATGGCTGGTCTCCGTCCTGCGGTGCGTGCTCGTGGCCGGGGGCTGCCGGCGACGGTCCGGTCGACGTGGGTCCGGGTGACGGCTCCGCCGGGCGACGTCCCCCAGCCTGGCAGCATCGCGGCGGTCGAGCGCCGTGGCCAGTCGTGGACGTACGGCCCTCGCTGCGCCTCTCCCGGCCGAACGCCACGGAGACGGCCAGGGCGAGACGGGTCCGGTCCGCCAGCTCGAGCCGAGTCGCGCCTCGACCGGCCGCCGGGTCGGCAGTCGCCGGGACCCCGCACCGGTTCGATCCGGTCCCGGCTCACTGGAGCACCCTCGACGGGCCGGTGACTGACTGACAGGGTCGCTGGCGCACCCCGGGTCCCCACCGGATCACTGCCATGCCGGCTTGCTGGAGGTCACAGCCAGACTGAGTTCTGCAGGATC